>NZ_JBSXOP010000077.1:0-179194 GCF_056859535.1 Marinobacter sp. L-46 | reverse complement strand
TGACTCCAGCTCCTTTCGTTCAGAGTCGCTCACTTCAAGGGGTCTAGCTATTCGCGCCATGGTTGTTTCTCCTGTCTCTACTTGTGAGATTATACAGGATCGGAGAATTATCTATGCGAATTTTTGTTAAGGGACACTAGCTCGCCACGGTTTAACTGGCCCCGGTGAACGATTTGCTCAAAATCCTCGTCCGTTTGCGTGGCCGCCCAGCGTTGGAAGCCAACGAGGTTCTGGCGAGCTTTCTCTTGTCCATTAGACATGCTTTAAACTCAGCACTTTTTCAATGATGTCAACGAAGCCATTACGGAAGATCACCTTGCCGTTTTGGTCCTTGATACTTCCACGTTCCCCTCGAACCCAACCCTGTCGCATCAGGAACTCATCAGAAATCGCTTCCTTCAGTGCGTCCAACTCATGACTCAGGAAATTTGGAAGTTGTGATTCAACCGCAACTTCCGAACCGGAACGGCAGTCAATTTCCAGCTTTTTAATCGACGCAAACCCTTTATTTTCGGCTCTCAGGTGACGCACTTGCGCAATCAAATCGAGGACAAGGTAACGGTGAGTCGGGTTTCCCAGATCATCCACCCAATCATATTTCCCAGACGGCGTCATGCGACCTTTGATTTCTTTTTTCTTCTGATCGCCAAGCGCCTGCCATGCATCAATCAAAGCTCGATACGGTTCGCCCGTTTTATTCCGGATCGTTTGAGCACTCGGAACCCCACGGTTATCGCCGAGCTTGGCAATCGTTGCGATTCTAAAATCAACGGCACCCGAGCTATGATGCTCCTGACAGACCTCATGCAGTGCTTCCAGGGATTTTCTTGAGCGAGCGCTTTTTAGTTGGCTCAGTACCGCCTCGTAGACTTCGTTTGGATCACTCATGGCAGCTCTCGATTCCTAACGCGAATTTCAGAGACCCATTCATGACCGATTCGATCTCTTTGCGTATGTCAGCGAATCTCAATGGTTCAGCCAGGTCTTCCAGCGAGATTTGACCGTTCACCAACCTGTCAGCAAGGTGCCAGTCATTCCCTGTTTCCTTCATAAGCAATTGAACAACCTGGTTGGCAGCCTTGAGCTGTTGGTCTTCGGTTAGCCTGAACATTGCCGGAGCGATCCCATTGGTGTCAGCAAGTTTATCTAACATCTGACTGAGCAAAGGCTGTGCTCTGGACGCACTCGCGCTTTCGTAGATTTCGGCGTTCGCGCAAACTTCAGCCAATAGCCTGAAATCGCTTTGCTGCTCTTCCAGATGCATGCCCATTTCCACGTAATTTTCGCTGACAATCAATTGCTGTTTATCCGTCTCAGTTTTGCTCAAGAGTGCCGTAGATTGAGTGATGAGCCGGTATAAGTGCTGGAGGTCGCACGCCAGCATGTCGAGTTTTTTGGCTTTTTCTTCGTAAGCAGCAGTGACTTTTTTGAGTTTTCTTGCGTTCCCAAACACCTTGCCTGCACTCTCGGCATCGTACCGCTCGTCATCGAACGCCTGCCTTTGTTCCTCCAGCTCGTGGTATTCCTTGCGGATGACGTTAATTTCGAGAATGACTTCGTTGGCGATGGCCGATAAGCCCCCAAGGAAAGCTGGGCCCGTGATGAAGAACCGGCATCGGGGGCAGTTTCTCGTTCCCAGATAGCCACTGGGAACCGGCGCGTAAAAAGCCTCGGCCTTCCGCTCGACCAATGGTTCACCACCTTCGTCACACTTGGCTCCGCCCACGGGACAAATTCCGATACTCATCAATTGAAAGGCGGCGGCCGGCCAGTCCGAATTCAAACACTGATCCAGAGTGGTTCGATCTGTGGCAATGAGCTCTGGTCGAGCCTCATCAATCTTCTTCTGGATGATGAGGTCCTGGTAGCGGTCCAGACTTTGTTCGATCGCCCGTTTCTCGGCAGCAGCCAACTCCTTTCGCATCAGGCTATGGCCAACTTTCGTGTAGTAAATTGTCATTACGAGTGACGCATGGCCAACCAACTTTGAGATCACAGTGATGGGCATTCCCCCATCGACAATGTACGCCGTAATCAGGCTGACCCGCAGAGCGTGGGGGGTAAATTGGCTCTTGTACTCCACACTGTTCTTTTTCTCAATTTTCTCAGCGAGGTCTTCCCCTAGTTTCTGGCTATAGAATAGCAACGCAGGCAAGGTGCGTGCGAAGGCGGTTGTCGTGAACATGGGCGAAACTTTGTCTTCGCAAGCCAACGAAGCCGGATCGCGAAACAAAAACGCCTGCGTCCCCCTTCTCTTGAGGATGTCCTTGTTAGTTTTTTGTCGAAGTTTGATTGCAGTCCAAGGGGTTAACCTTTCGATTGGGTTGTACTTGGCTTGCCATTCCCGTAATTGGATCACCCAGTAGGCCAGGTCATCGGGCATATAGGGCACGCTGTAGCCCCCGAGTTTCTTTCCGGTTTTGTTCGTCGTGATGTAGGAACTCAGTTCCCCGTCTTCGCCTCTTCGCAGGAAGCCCTGGTTGCGCTTCGGAGTGGCAAGATGACTGGTATTTTTGACCCATCGAACCTCACCGTCGTGCCAGACAGGAATGATCTCGTCGCCCTCGCCACTGTCCAGCCAACAGATTTGCTGCCCGCGCAGCGGCATCGACAACAACATGTAGTTCGCCACAACCTTGACCGGCGACCAGAGTTCGACGGCCTCCTCAAAATACCGCTCACCATCCGACTTTCTACGATCCTTAGTCACGGTCCGATAAATGCAGTTTGGATCGGTCTCATCAATTAATTCGGGATCGCACTCAAACCAGCAGTCCTCCAAAAAGCAATGTAACTGATGCAGATCGCGGAAAGATTTGATCTCCGAAGGAATCAGATGCTTTCTGGCGCGGACGATAGAGTCCATTGGGAGCGGCGGTTTGTTGGACTCGCTGCGTCTTATGGTTGGCAACTGGTCCAAGTAGCCTTTGAGAACGGTCCGCAATGGGTTGCGATATCCTGGCAAGAGAAGCAGCACGCCCTCATCGTCCTCATCGGAACAATAGGTGTCTAAAGCCCAGTCAAAGAAATCCGCACAAATGTTGTGCCTTGTCCTTTTTTGGGTATCTCCCGTCGACTGGACGAACGCCTCATAAATGCGTTCGTTGAACGGTATGTCCTTCGACAGCATGGCGCCGGGATTGTCAGGTAGGTTTTGCTTCGCAACAACGTCTTTTAAGAAGGCTCTTAACTGATAGTATTTAGTGTTTTGGTTGGTCCCTGCTTCCACATATCTCTGGATTGCTTCCCAGAACCTCGGATAAACGGTGAGTAATTCTGGATCGAACGCGCTTTCGTTTCCCAAAAAGCTAAACCAGCCTACCCACTCATCGGCGTACACCTGGTCGGGGCGACCCGGCAGCTTGGGGTCGTTCCGATACCCCGCCTGGTATTTATTTATACTTTTGAAACCTTGCGCCTGCGCGGCCTGAGACGCTTCGGCCAAGGTGGCATATTTCTCAGCCGGACGCTCTGTTCCCAAAAACTCGCACCAGTCCACCCACTCATCCGGGTAGGACTGCTGGGGAAGGTGCGGAAGCTTTGGATCGTCCCGGTACCCCGCCCGATATTCTTTCGAACTCTTGAAACCTAGCGCCCTCGCGGCCTGTGACGCTTCGGCCACGGTGGCGTATTTCTCAACCGGACGCTCTGTTCCCAAAAACTCGTACCAGCCCACCCACTCATCGGGGTAGGACTGCTGGGGAGTGCGCGAGAGCTTGGGATCGTCTCGATACCCCGTGTTGTATTCTTTCTGGCTCTTGAAACCTAGCGCCCGCGCGGCCTCTGATGCTTCGGCCAGGGTGGAGTATTTCTCAACCGGACGCTCTGTACCCAAAAACTCGTACCAGCCCACCCACTCATTGGGGTAGGACTGTTCGGGGCTACTCGGCAGTTTGGGGTCATCTTTATACCCCATGTAGTATTCTTTCTGACTCATCAAACCCAGCGCCCGTGCGGCCGCTGACGCTTCGTCGAGGGTAATGTATTTTTGTTGTGCATTACGGAGAAAATGAGGCCAGCTTACCCACTCATCTGGGTAGGCTTTGTCCGGCATTCTTCGCAGCCTGTCGTCTTCCTTATAGCCCTTTTGGTATTCTGCCGCCGTCTTAAAACCCAACTTCTGCGCGGCCTCGCACGCTTCGGCGTAGGTGGCGTATTTAGTCGTCATGTGAAATTCCCTTCGAAATGGCAGATATCGAGTGCTGTTCGGGTGAGAGCCTCTTCAAGTGCGCTCGCATCTGTTTCTCGGACAGTTCGGTGTATACTTGCTGACTTTCTATCGATTTATGATGGAGAGCATTTTTAATGATCAGGGAGCTGGATTTGGCGTCAGACAACGCCTGCCCGTATGAGTGACGATGGGCATGGGCCGTCGTTCCAGCTTCTTTTGAGAATGGCAGGCCGATTCGTTCTACTGCTCTTTTGAGCGACTGGTTGTAGCCTTTGATCGAGTGAGGAGCCCCAGTGCGTGTTGTAAACGCAAACGGATGATTGTCATCGTCCGAATACCGCTGATAGGTCAGGTAAAGCCGCCATAACTCATTGAAGGTTTCGCCCGCAGATTGTGGAAACCACCAAACCTGTAAGAAGTGCCTATTTTCATTGTCTTCTTTCGGATCTTTCCAGCCCGCATGCAGGGTGTGGGATTTCGGGTACTCGAATCGCGGCTTTAGGCCGAACCGCTGACGCAGTTCTTCTCGCCTGCTTGGGCTGTTCTGACCGACTTTTCCTTTGTCGGGGTGAAAGACTTTTACAAGCGCCGTTCCATCTTCCCAGGGGATAATGTCTTCTACCCAAAGGTGAAAGCATTCGCTAAGGCGCAGCCCTCCATAGTGCATCAGCATCGTGATCAGTACATTTTTTAGGTCGAGCCGCTCATGAATCCTATCGCTGGTCTCGAAGCCGTATCGAACGAATCCATCCCAAAGCAAATCATCAATCCGTCCTTCCGGAAAACTTTTCTTGCTTTCGGTACCCTTAGAGCCAGAAACCTTCCTGGGCATGACATATCGAGAATAAGAGGGATCCGGATTGTTTGCCCAAAGATGGGATAAAAAGGCACGGCGCTTTTTCTGATAGTGGGCTGCCAACCCCATCCATTCCTCGTAACGAGTTGGTTTGACCTTCGGGTTTATCTGGAATTTTTTTTCTTCGTGTTGGCGAGCCAACCAGTCGGTGTAACTTGTAATGAGCTTGATCAAAAAGGCCGCATCGTTATCTGAGCGTGGTTTCCAGCGCAACCAACTGGGGTCATTACCGTCCTCGCCAATCGTTCCCGTGTAAAGGCTGTTGGAAAACTCTCGAAAAAGTTCATAAGGTTTATCGAAGCAGCCCTCATTTTGCTTCGTGTAATCGATCAAAAGCCGGACTGCGAAGGCGCTTCTGTCTTTCCAACTCCGTGACTTATTCCGATGGACGATCAAATAGTCCAGATAACTTCTCAGCAGGCCATCGTGCGTCACGATTACCGGAAGACTGACCTGGAGTCCGGTGTTATCCATTCTGATGTTCGCTTCCACACAAACACTATTAAGCACATTTTTCTCGTATTTGTAGTATATTTTTAATAGCACTATAGTGTGCTTAAAGAAAAAAAGAAAGTGCGGATTAGGAGCTATTGGGGATTTTTAAGGGGTTTTTAGTACAGAAATTTAATTCTACTAATCGCAAAAAGTACACTGGTTCCAGGAGCAGCCGTTGGTCACCGGCAGGATCAGGGACTTTGCCTCGCTCGGCGGGCGGAAGACGGGTTCGATATACTCGATCGGAAAGCTGTACATGGCGTCTCGAAACTTGCGAAATGGAATGGCAGGGTAAAGATCAGGGCAAAAACTGTTCTTTCAAGTCAGCGCAGCCCGGGCCCACCACCGGCATATCCAGCACCACGGCCTGGGCGGTCATAAAGGGAATGCCCTTGCGATGGCCGTCCACCAGCAAGGTAGACAGGCTGCCCACCAGGGGCATGTGGGACACCAGCATCAAACGGGAAATATCGGTTTCCAGTAAAGCGTCAAGGCAAAGCCCAGGATCATCGTCCGGGGTAATGAACGGCTTTTCGTCTACCGGGCAATTCAGCACTTCAGAGACAATCGCTGCGGTTTGCCGGGCCCTGGTGTAGGGGCTGCACCAGATCCGGTCCGGGCGCCAGGAGGATTTGCCGATTGCCGCGGCCACGGCTGCAGCCCCGTGCCGACCCACATCGGTGAGCTCCCGTTCCTGGTCCAGGCTGTGCCAGCCGGCTTCGCCATGGCGCATGATGATCAGTTGCATAAGCGCTCCTCGTTCGCAGAAGCCTTTACTGGGTGATAGTCCGGGGCAGAATAAATTCTACGTCAGAGTTCTGTACCGCCATCATCAGGCTGCTGATGACCGCGTTGATCGAAGCACCGTTGTACAGGATCTCGTAAAGCCCCCGCACCAGCGGCATGTAAATGCCGATGGATTCCGATTTCTCCCGCACCAGTTTCAGGGTGTAGATGCCCTCGGCTACCTGGCCCAGCTCTTTCACCGCTTCGTCCAGTTGCTTGCCCTTGCCCACCGCGTAACCAATCCGGTAGTTCCGGCTTTTGTTCGATGTACAGGTGGCAATCAGGTCGCCAACACCCGCCAGCCCCATAAAGGTCATCGGGTTGGCCCCAAGGCTTACGGCAAAGCGGCTCATTTCCGCCAGCCCTCGGGTAATCAGCATGGCCCGGGCGTTTTCACCCATCTCCAGCGCCGAGGCCAGTCCGGCCACAATGGCGTAAATGTTCTTGAGGGCGCCGGCCAGCTCTACGCCATACACGTCTACGTTGGCGTATACCCGGAAATACTCGCACCCCAGCAGATCCTGCACCGTGCGGCGAACTTCCGGATCCTTGGCGGCAATGACCGTGGCGGTCAGCTCACGATTGACGATCTCGGCCGCCAGGTTCGGGCCGCTGAGCACACCGGAGCGACAGCGTGGAAGCTCCTCCATCAGGATTTCGCTCATCAGCTTGAAGCCGTGTTCTTCAATACCCTTGGTCAGGCTGACTACAATCTGCCCTTCCCGGAATGCGTCGGCATTCTCGCGGATCACAGAGCGGAAAGCCTTGGAAGGGATAGCGACCAATACCACTTCGGCCCTGGCAACCGCTTCGGCCAGGTCTGTGGTGGGCTGCACGTCGCCTTCAATGGTGACATCCGGCATGTAGCGCTTGTTCACACGGGTACGGCGAACTTCCTCCGCCTGGGCTTCATCGCGCATCCAGAAATGGACGGTGTGGCCGTTTTCGCCAAGAACCTTGGCCATGGCGGTACCAAAGCTACCGCCACCCAGCACTGCAACGTCGTAAGACTTCGCCCCGTCTTTCGGGGGAGTGGTGTTTTCAGGCATATCATTTCCGTTTTATTGCGTACGGGCAGCGCACCCGTGGCGTGCTGAAACCTAGCCGGTTTCTTCACACTCGAGGGCACGCACCAGATTCTTGAATTCTTCCCTGTTCTTGCTGTTCATACCCATCAGGATTTTATGGGCGTCCAGAACCTTGTCTCTCACCTGCTGCTCGCTGGCCTTGAGTACGGGAATTTCTTCGAGTTCTTCTATCCGGGAAGCGGGCTCGCGCACAATGATAAAGATCTTGTCGAAACCCATTGAGGTAATAATGCGGGTAATATCAGGGTTGGTCGAGATCAGAGTCGGCAGGAAGCGGCTCTGCTTTCGGGCAGCCAGGGCAATCTTGGCCAGCAACCCGAGGGTGGTGCTGTCGATAATTTCGGTCTCTGTCAGATCGATAATTACCGTTTTGAACTGCGGGTTACCCGTGATGGTCTCAACCAGATTGTCCAGCGTCGAACACAGGTTCAGCCGGATTTCCCCAATAAACTTCAGGACGTAAATTCCCTGCTTTTCTGCTTGCAGGATCTTATAACCAGCCATTTTTCACACTGCCACTACGTCGACGACGTGTTATCTGGCCCGTCAAGGGCATCAGTTACCGAAACTATCGCGATATCGTCGGGCAACTCGGAGATGGTATCCAATCCCAGAGCCTCACTCAGCGATGCGATAGTGTGACTACCTCCAGACACGAGTTCAAGTAGTGTTCGTTCCTTTTCATCCAGCGATTTCGGAGCAATTACCTCCAGAATGCCGTCTGAAAACATCAACAACCTGAACGGCCGGTCCAGATGAACCTGATACACCTCCCATTCGGGATCTTCGAATAACCCCACAGGCAGGCCATTGCCTTCCAGAAACCGGGTTTCGCCGTCTTCAAACGACAAAATCGGCATCGGGAAATGTGCCCCCACCGCATAGCTCAGTATACGTTCAGATATGGAAATTATCCCCACAAACACGGTTACGTGTTTACCCAGGCCGGTATCGAGCAGTTCCGAGTTGATCCGCTCGAGAAAGCGCTCCGGGTGAAGGATGTCGTCGCTGGACTGCCGTTTGAGGTTGCGCTGCAAACGATTGGTCAGGTTTTTCAGCAAGACGGTGACAAAGGCAGAGCTGGCACCGTGGCCGGAAACATCGGCGATGTATACCAGCACCTTGTCTTCGGAGATGCGGAAATAATCGAGGAAATCGCCGCTCAGGTAGAGCGAGGGTTTGATCTTGTGGTCGACCTGCAGCCCGGAAATCTGCAAATCGTGGTCCGGAAGCATTCGCAGCTGCACTTTGCGCCCGGCGTTCTGGTCTGCCCTCAGCTCCGCAATACCGCTACGCAGCTCCCGGTTGGTTTCTTCCAGCTCCTGTCGGTACAACTGGTTCAAGCGGTTAACCCGCACCCGGTCGAACAGTTTACCGATAACATCATCCAGTGCGCCTTTGTCGTCGTTGCAGGGCTTGAGCACCACATCGGCGGCACCGGCCCGCAGCGCCTGGATAACATCGGTACTGGAGTTGCTGGCCGTGCAGGTAACCACCGGAATAAAGCTTTCCGAGTCCGCCAGCCGGGTGGTGAGATCACGGATGGCGTCGGCGGGCAGGTCTGCAAAGATGACGTCCGGGAGTTTATCTTCGAACAAGCCGCGGGCGGACTGGATATCGGGATACCCGGTCACGTAGAAACCCCTCGCTTCAAGGTAGCGTGACAAATCGTTTCGAGCCTGTTCGTCGGCATCGATAATCAGTATGCGCTCGGTGCGCGAGTTCATGTTGATTGCCTTAAACTACCAGCGATAAAAGAGAAATTCGGGTCATATCGCCTATTCTGGCATGCCCCTGTGATATAACAAGGTCGCTGTCATCATTTTGGGAGAATTGTAACCATGCGACGTGCCGTCAACGACCTGCTCGGAGCCTACGACAAGCTGATCATGGATCCGGTTCACGGGGGTATTCCCCTGTACCGCCATGAAATACAGGTTATTGACCACCCGCTGTTCCAGCGTTTACGCAACATTTGCCAGAACGACATTCTCAGCCTGGTGTTCCCCGGTGCCACCCACTCCCGGTTTCTGCACAGCATTGGCGTAATGCATGTGGGCACCCGGATGTTCCGCTCGATGATCGATGCCTACCTGCGGGAGCGGCAACTGAGTGAGCGCATGGACCTGAGCCTGAGCCAGCTTGATGCCATCGACTACCTTGCCAAGACCATCCGGCTGGGGTGCCTGCTGCACGACAGTGGCCATTCCAGCTTTTCCCACCAGTTTACCCAGGCCCGGCGCATCCGGGAGCTGATGTCCCGCCCCGGACGGTTTGCCGACCTCTGGCAGGGCGTGGATTACTCCCGCTACCACCAGGGCGAGCCGGACGAACTGGAGCATGAGCACTATTCTGTGCGGGTGGCACACGAAGTGCTGACCTCGGTCGACCTGGAAAGCGCCGGCCTGGATGCGGTGGATGTGATCGGCATTATGGAGACCACAGACGTCACCCCCAGCGACACCTTCTGCCGCCACGCACGCACCTTCTGGGATTTCATCGCCGGCGACGATGCCGTTGCCGGGGCGATTCCGGAACGCGACGTACCCGGGCTGGTCATGGGACTGTTGTCGTCTATTGTATCAGGCGAGATTGATGCCGACCGGGCCGACTATATGCTGCGTGACGGCTTCCACAGCTCCGTCACCATCGGTGGCTTTAACCTGGACCACCTGCTCAGCAACCTGCGATTTGGCTGGGACGTAACCGAGCCCTGGATGGGGCTGGCCATTACCCAGAAAGGCCTGGGCGCGCTGGAAGACTTTGTGTACAGCCGTTACCAGATGTACCGCAAGGTTTATGCCCACAAGACCGCCCTGGGGTTTGACTGGCTGCTGCGCGAGGCGATTAACGAAGTCCTGGAAGACCCGGAAAGTTTTGAGTGGATCGATACCTGCCTGAGCGATATGAACTACTTCGCCGAACTGACCGACAGTTTCTTCTGGGAGGCGTTCCGGAAAGTGGCAAGACGGCAGCCGAAGAGCTATTCCTTCAGCATTGTGAACCGGGTGAAGCTCAAGCACCTGGACACCCGGGAGAACATGGCCAAGGCAGAGATTACCCAACACGGCAACTGGCTGGCCGGAGAGCTGGGCCTGAACCCGGTGGATGTGGTCACCTGCTCCATGCGGGCCCGGTTTTCCAACATCCAGGACAATTTCAACGGCATCAAGGTACTGGTGAAGAATCCAGTCAGCCGGGAGCGGTCGCTGCGGAAGATCACCGATGTCAGCGCGTTCTTCTCCAAGTTTGGCGATGGCACCATCACCCACTTCTACCACCGGCCGGAAGTGACCACCCGGGCCCCTTCCGACCTGATGGAATAATCAGCCCAGGGCTTCAACCAGGCGAGCGGCGCTCTCCCAGGCGCCCTCTACCCGGCCGCCATTGAGCCAGTCTCCTGCCAGACCTACGCCCAGCCCGGGCTCCAGCAGATAACCGGGCTGTTCCTGCTGCACCGAGCGGGCGTAAAGCCACCTGTGCGCTACGGCATCGGTCGCAGCGCCCTGATACCCGGTCAGTTCGTAAAAGGCTGCCAGCAGTTGCTCCGACACTTTTTCGGCGGGCTCCTCTACATGGGCCTGCGTCCATTCCGGCGTGGCATGCAGCACCCACCACTGGCCCTGATCGTTGCGCTCCGGTTTGGAGGAGTTGTTAGCCACCCAGTAAAGCACGTCGGAATCCGGCCGCATGGCGTCGAATTCATTGCTGGGAGTTTCTTTAAAGTGCGCGGCCACTGCCCAGCAGGCCAGAATACTGTCTTCAGAATGGCCAAGGTAGCCAGCCAGTTCATTCAGCCCACTCGCCTCCAGCAGATCCCGGGCCTGGGCCGGAGGCGCTGTGATGATCACCTGGTCGTAGCTGCCGTGGTCATTGCCTTCGGTGCAGATCAAGCGCCATTGCTCCCCGACCCGCTCCAGTTTCGCAATCCGTACCTGCGCGGTTACCGGAACGTGTTCGGACAACGCCCGGGTAATGGCGGTCATTCGGGGTACGCCTACGTAGCGGGTTTCCTCGGGGAACGCCTGCCACTGTTTATCCTCGCCCTGAAAGCCGAAACGGCCCTGCCAGGGGCCAAAATTGTCTGCTCCGGCAAACGCCCTCAAAAACGCCAGAAACTCCGGGTGACGGGCCGTGAAATACTGGGCTCCGATGTCCGACGAGCTTCCCGAAACCCGTTTAGACGACATACGGCCACCGGGGCCACGACTTTTCTCGAAGACCCTGACATTATGGCCCTTTCGGCCAAGCAGAATTCCTGCGGTAAGGCCCGCAAGCCCTGAACCAATAATCGCGATACTTCGTATTGATGGGGTGTCTGACGTTACATTGAGCATGGTTATTTATGACCCGAGTGAATTACTGGCTGACAAATATTCTGAGATGGTTCGATTCCGAAGCGGGATCAGATCACCTGGACACCTCGTCCCGAACCTTTAACTGGGTACGGGTACTCCCGTTTATTGCCCTGCACCTGGCCTGTCTCCTGGTACTGGTGACCGGCACAAGCACCTTCGCGATGGTGTTTGCCCTTGGATTTTTCCTGGTTCGGATGTTCGCGATTACCGGCTTCTATCACCGCTACTTTTCCCACAAATCCTTCAAAACCAGCCGGCCCGCGCAATTTGTGTTTGCCGTTCTGGGCGCCAGTGCCGCGCAGCGCGGCCCTCTTTGGTGGGCGGCGCACCACCGGCACCATCACCAGCATTCAGACCGCGAGGAAGACCTTCACTCCCCCCACCAGGGCGGATTCTGGTGGTCCCACGTGGGATGGTTTACCTGCGATGCCGGTTTTGCCATGAACGAGCGCCGGGTAAAGGACTGGCTCAAGTTCCCGGAACTGCGTTTTATCAATCGCTTCGACTCCCTGGTGCCTGCCGCCTTCGCAGTTGCTATTTACCTGCTTGGCGAATCACTGGCTGCCTGGGCGCCCGGGCTGGGCACCAACGGCCTGCAACTACTGGTTTGGGGTTTCTTTATCTCCACCGTGGTGCTGTTTCACGCCACCGTCTCTATTAATTCCCTATCCCACGTGTGGGGCAAGCGCCGCTTTGAAACCAGCGATGACAGCCGCAACAACTTCTGGCTGGCACTGATCACGCTGGGCGAAGGCTGGCACAACAACCACCATCGCTGGCCGACGGCGGTTCGCCAGGGCTTCCGCTGGTATGAAATAGACATTACCTGGTACGGCCTGTGGGTATTGTCGAAACTGGGCATTATCTGGGACCTGAATCCGATCCCCGACCATATCCGTAAGGAAACCCTCGAACTCGACCGCAACCGTACCGGGAGGGCAAGCCAATGAGCCAACACCTTTCCAGCGTAGACACCAGCACACCGGTTGCTGAACTACCGGAAGTGCTTGAGCGCTTCTGCACACTGTACAACCAACTCGACAAAGGCAACCTGAGCCAGCTCAAGGACGTGTACAGCCAGGACATCCACTTCCAGGATCCGTTCGGCCAGGTGTCCGGGTTGAACGAGCTTACCGAATACATGGCCGGGGCTTATGGCAACGTACTCCATTGCCGGTTCCGTTTCAGCTCGCCGGTTATCCAGCAGCAATGGTGCACCATCCCCTGGGTAATGGAGCTGCGCCACAAGCGCATCCGTAACGGCAAGACCGTGTTCGTAGACGGCATCAGTCACCTGGAAATCAGCAACGGCAAGGTGCGCTTCCATCGGGACTATTTCGACGCCGGGCAACTGCTTTACGAAAACCTGCCGGTGGTCGGTGGCGCCATCCGCTGGGTGAAGAGGCAGGCAGGATGAACAAACGACTGCAATCCGCATCGAACATCTGGCTTACCGGCGCTTCTTCCGGAATCGGCGAGGCCCTGGTGAGTGAACTGGCAAACCGCGGCCACAACCTGGTCATTACCGGCCGGCGGGCCGAGGCGCTGGACAAGCTGGCCAGCCAGCACCCGAACCGGATTACATCCGCCGTGGCAGACACCACCAGCCTGGACGATTTGTCTGCCATTCAGGGCGATCTCCAGCATTTTGGCGACTTGGACATGGCCATTCTGAACGCCGGTACCTGCGAGTACCTGGAAGTCGCCAACTACAACAGCCAGGTTATCGAGGCCAATATCACTACCAACGTGCTGGGCACCGCCCGCAGCCTGGATATCGCCCTGCCCGCATTGCGGGCCACCCGGGCAAAGGGCAAGCCAGCAACCCTGGTGATTGTCAGCTCGTCGGCCTGGTGGTTTCCGTTTGGCCGGGCCGAAGGTTATGGCGCATCCAAGGCCGCCCTGACCTACTTTGCCCATGCCCTGCGGGCAGACCTGGCTGCCGAAGGCATTGATGTGGTGGTGGTCTCACCGGGTTTTGTAAAAACGCCGCTGACCGATCGGAACGACTTTCCCATGCCGTTTATGGTGACCGCGGATGATGCCGCACAAAGGATTGCCAACGGGCTGGCCAAAGGCCGCAACGAGATTGCCTTCCCGCGGCGGTTTACCTGGCTGCTGAAAGTACTGGGCGCCTTGCCTCAGGGCGTGGTGGATCGCATGGCAGCATCCATGGCCCGCAAAGCCGACCAGAATTCCTGACCAAACCTATTTTGTGAACAAACCGCTTAAGGAAAACCATCAATGAATCAGGACCGTCAGCGCATTGCAGTTATTGGCGCCGGTGTTTCAGGACTGACCGCCGCCTGGCTGCTCAGTGAACACCACGACGTAGAATTGTTCGAAGCCGCCGACTATGCCGGCGGCCACACCAACACCGAGCTGGTACAGGCCGGGGGTCGTACCTGGCCGGTCAACACGGGCTTTATCGTCTTCAACGACTGGACCTACCCGAACTTCATCAAACTGATGGACCGGCTTGGCGTGGCCTCGGAAGTCAGCGATATGAGCTTCAGCGTGGACTGCCACACCAGCGGCCTGCAATACAACGGCACCAGCCTGAACACCCTGTTCGCCCAGCGAAAAAACGTCCTGAACCTGCATTTCCTGAAAATGATCCGGGAAATCCTGCGCTTCAACAAAGAAACCCGGGCAGACCTGGCCGCCGGTGACATTCCCGAAGGCGAAACCCTGGGCGAGTACCTGAACCGCAACCATTACAGCCGATACTTCCGCAACAACTACATCGTGCCCATGGGGGCGGCCATCTGGTCCGCGCCGGAAATCGTGCTGGAGCAGTTCCCGATCCGGTTTTTCCTGCAGTTCTTCAACAACCACGGCATGTTGTCGGTAGATGACCGGCCCACCTGGCGGGTCATTTCCGGCGGTTCCGCCAGCTATGTCACCCGCATGATGCAGAGACTGGGCGACAAAACCCACCTGAACAGTCCTGTCTCCGCCATCCAGCGGGATGACGACGGCGTAACGCTGGTTGTTAACGGGAAAAACCACCGCTTCGACCAGGTTATCCTGGCCTGCCACAGCAACCAGGCACTGGCCATGCTGAGCGACGCGAGTGAACAGGAGCGGGACATTCTGGGCGCCATCGGCTATCAGAAGAACGACGTGGTGCTGCACACCGATGCCAGCGTGCTGCCCTCCAACCGTCGTGCCTGGGCGGCCTGGAACTACATGATTCCCGAGCACAGCACCCATCCGGTATCTGTCACCTACAATATGAATATCCTGCAGAACTTCGACGACGCTACGGAGACATTCTGCGTAACCCTGAACCGCAGCCGGGATATCGATCCGGGCAAAGTGATCAAGCGGTTCGAATACGACCACCCGGTGTTCACCCTGGAGGCTGTTGCCGCACAGCAGCGCTATGACGAAATCGGCAACCATAACCGCACGCACTTCTGCGGTGCGTACTGGTTTAACGGCTTTCACGAAGACGGTGTGCGCAGCGCCCTGCGGGTGACACAGGCCTTTGGTGTGGAGCTTTGAGCATGGCCAGCCAGTGTCTAGAAGGCACTATAAGACATCGCCGTAAGTTGCCGGTACAGCATGAGTTTCTGTACAGCATTGGCATGCTGGCACTGGATCTTGAGGAGTGGTCTTCTGTCACGTCCATCAGCCGCTTTTTTTCACTGGAACGGTTCAACTGGCTGGGGCTTTGCCGGAAAGATTACCTGGACCCGCACATCCCGAACCTGCACCAGGCTGTCGTTCAACGGGTTCAGGAGGCCACCGGCTGGCAGCCGGACGGTCCGGTTCAGCTGATCACCCACCCGCGGTATCTGGGCTACGTGTTCAACCCGGTCAGCTTTTACCTGTGCTACGAAAAGGGCCAGGACCCGGCCCGGGGAGACGTGCCCCGGGTGATTCTGGCCCAGATTACCAATACCCCCTGGAAGGAACGCCACGTGTATTGCCTGGAATGCCGAAATCACGGGCCAGGCGATGCAAGCAACTGGCAAACCGAGCGTTTTTCCTTCAGCAAGCGTTTCCACGTGTCGCCGTTTAACGGCATGAACCAGCACTACCAGTGGCTATTCAGCTTCCGGGGCCCGGAACTGCGCATCCACATGAACGTGGAACAGGAAGATCACAAACATTTTGATGCCACCCTGGTAGTCCAACGGCAGGTACTTGATCGTAAAACCCTGCATCGAAGCCTGCGACGTTTCCCCCTGGAAACTCTCAAAGGCACCGCCGGTATTTACTGGAACGCCCTGAAACTGAAACTCAAGGGCGCCCCCTTCTACACCCACCCGGACAAACTGGAGCCACAGGCACCGGAGTTCCGCCGGGGATTGGAAGATCAGGGGTTCGATGTCAGTGAACCGGCCATCAACGCGTCAAATGAACAACCTTCAGGAAGGGTAAGCTCATGGAGAACCTGAATACCTCCGTCACCAGCCAGGAATCCAGCGTTGCCAACACCGGCACCATCAGCCGGGTTGCCCGCAAGCTGGTATGCCATCAATTGTCCATGCTCGGGCACGGCAAACTGGTGGTACGTGAACAAGGTTACGACGACCAGGTATTCGGCGACAACGACGAGCGTTACCCGACCGCAGAACTGATCATTCACAACCACAGCACCTGGCGGGACCTGGTTACCGGTGGCAGCGTGGGTGCCGCGGAATCCTACGTGGCCGGGGATTGGAGTTCACCGGACCTGACCGCCCTGATGCGATTCTTCACCCGTAACCTCGATACCATGAACGCCTTCGAGGACAAGTTCAGCTGGATCAGCAAACCGGCCCTGAAGGCCCTGCACTGGCTGAACCGCAATACCCCGGAAGGCTCCCGCAAGAACATCAGCGCCCACTACGACCTGGGCAACGACCTGTTCCAGCTGTTCCTTGACCCCACCATGATGTATTCCTCCGCCATTTATCCGGGCGAGGAGTCCACACTGGAACAGGCTGCGGTTCACAAACTGGATGTCATTTGCCGAAAGCTCGACCTGCAACCCGGCGACAAGGTGATGGAGATCGGCACCGGCTGGGGCGGCTTTGCTATCCATGCCGCCAAACATTACGGCTGTCACGTAACCACAACCACTATCTCCAAAGAACAGCTGGAGCTGGCCCGGGAACGGGTGAAGGCCGAAGGGCTGGAAGATCGCATTACCCTGCTGTTCGATGATTACCGCGACCTCACCGGCCAGTTCGACAAGCTGGTCTCTATTGAAATGATCGAAGCGGTAGGACCGCAGTTCCTCGACAGCTACCTGTCCCAGATCAGCAAGTTACTGAAGCCGGATGGCCTGGCCCTGGTGCAGGCGATCAATATGCCGGAACAGCGTTATGAACGTGCCCTGAAGAACGTGGACTTTATCCAGCGATATATCTTCCCGGGCAGCTTTATTCCTTCGTTTGGGGCGATCCTGCAGTCCATGGGCCGCGGGTCAGACCTGGTACTCACCCATAACGAAGACTTCGGCTTCCATTACGCCCGCACGCTTCGGGATTGGTGTGAACGCTTCATGGCAAAGCGCAGTGAGCTGGATGCCCTGGGCTACGACACCGCTTTCCAGCGCCTGTGGCACTTCTATTTCGCTTACTGCGAAGCAGGCTTCAGTGAGCGTGCCATTGGTGTGGCCCATTTGCTGATGGCCAAGCCCGCCAACAAGCGCGCCAACATCATCAGCCTATGATCACCTCGGAAACGGTCCGGAATGTCCTGAACTTCGTATTGTTCCAGGCCGGCTGGTTCGCTTGTGTGCTGTACCCGGGGCTGCCGGTGACAGCCCTGGCATTGGGGCTTTTCATGGTCCATATGCTGCTGGTGAGCCAGAAGCGCTTTTCGGAACTGCAGTTTATCGGGGTCGGTGTTGTACTTGGCGGGCTGCTGGACACGCTCTGGTTCCGGCTTGGCATTCTCGGCATCCCGGGTATCGAAGAAATTGCCGTTGTGCCGCCCTGGCTGGTGGCTATTTGGGCCCTGTTCATGACCACCCTGTGTCACTCACTGGCGTGGATCGGCCAGCACCGATGGCTGCCGTTTGTGCTGGCACCGTTTGCCGGGGCACTGGCTTACTGGTCTGCCGCCAAGCTAGGCGCAGTCACACTGCCGGACACTGCCCTGTCGGTAGCGGCCATCGCGCTGGGCTGGCTGGTGATCTTCCCGCTGCTGCTGTTTATCCGGAAAAGTTTGTACACGGAGCTTGAGCCATGAAAATGACAACAGCGGTTGTTGGCGCCCTGCTCGGTTGCAGTCATGCCGGTGCCGCTGTCTTCGAGTTCCATGGCAGCGCCCGGAGCCTTGATGACGACAGGCCGATCTACCAGGAACACCATGCCGTCAGCGGCACTTGTGAACCCGGCGTATTCGTTCCGGAGCAACACCGGGTCGATTACCTGAGGGCCAGCGACGACACGGGCTTTGCCAGCAAGCAACTGACTTACCGGCAATCTGTCCAGCTGCCGGAGGTGGATTTTCACCAGCCGGAGTTCAACGAGCGCCTGGAGATCAGCTACCCTGAAGCCAACCTGCTGGACATCACCTGGCAGAAACCTTCCAGCGAAACCGCCATGGTCGAGCTGCGCTTTGGCAGCAAACTGGTGGTGGATGCCGGCTTTGACCAGTTCGTACGCGCCAACTGGGCCGCGGTAACCAGCGGTCAGTCTGTGGAATTCGATTTCCTGGCACCCACACGGGGCGATTACTACGGCTTTGTGCTGGAACCCGGCCCGAAAAACCGGGTAGATGCCGACATTGTGGTGCAAATCCGCCCCACCAGCCTGATGCTGAGAGTGCTGGTTGATCCGATTGTGCTCGGCTACAACCGCCAGGGCGCCCTGACCCACTACCTGGGGCTGACCAACATTCGCAAGAACGCAGATGCCAATCACACCGCTGCAATCAACTACCGGGTCATCCGATACCCGGAGTGTGAACTGACAGACTGACTGCGCCCCTTCAGCCACACGGCATAGACCATCCCTTATGGTAAACTCCCGGGCAAACTGATCCGGAGATTCCACGCCATGATGTTTGTGTCGTTTAACGTAAACAGTATCCGCACCCGCCTGCACCAGCTTGAAGCCGTGATTAAAGAGCTGAATCCTGACTTTATCGGCCTGCAGGAAACCAAGGTGACCGATGCGGAATTTCCGGAAGAAGCCATCCGCCAGCTGGGCTACCACGTGCATTTCCATGGCCAGAAAACCCACTATGGCGTGGCGTTGCTGTCGCGGATGGAACCGGAGCATGTGGTTAAAGGCTATCCGTCTGATGGCGAGGATTCCCAGCGCCGCCTGATTACCGGCCGTTTTACCGTAAATGGTGAGCCGCTGACGGTCATCAACGGTTACTTCCCCCAGGGCGAAAGCCGCGACCATCCGGTGAAGTTCCCGGCCAAGCAGAAATTCTACGCGGACCTGATGGCCTATCTGGACGACCTGAAACAACAACCGGGCCATGTGGTGGTGATGGGTGATATGAACATCTCCCCCACCGACAAAGACATCGGCATCGGCCCGGACAACGCCAAGCGCTGGCTGCGCACCGGAAAATGCAGCTTCCTGCCGGAAGAACGGGAATGGCTGGGAGAAGTGGAAAAACGTGGCTACACCGACGTCTTCCGCCACCTGCACCCGGATGAAACCGATACCTTCAGCTGGTTCGACTATCGTAGCAAGGGCTTCGAGCGGGAGCCGAAACGGGGCCTGCGTATCGACTTGATCATGGCCAGCGACAGCCTGCTGCCGAAAGCCAGGGCAGCCGGGGTGTCCTACGACATCCGTGCCATGGAGCGGCCATCCGACCACTGCCCGGTTTGGGCCAGCTTCGAGCTGTAAAGGCGCGCCACTGCCCTTATGAAAAAGGTCAAAACCAGAGACAGGATTCTCGACACCAGCCTGCAACTGTTCAACAGCCTGGGCGAACCCAATGTCACCACGCTGCTGATCTCCGACGAACTGGAGATCAGCCCGGGTAACCTGTATTACCACTTCAAGAGCAAGGGCGACATTGTCGAGGAGCTGTTCGACGGCTTTGAGGCCGAGATGCTCGACCTGCTGGCGGTGCCGGAAGATGTGGAGATTTCACTGGACCAGTTCGGGTTCTTCCTGCACATGCTGTTCGAGGCGGTAGCCCGTTACCGGTTTATGTACCAGGACCTGGTCAACGTGCTGTCGCGCTACAGCCAGTTGCAGGTCCGTTTCCGGCGCATTCTCAAAAAGAAAACGACAGCGTTTCGTACCCTGTGCGAGAGTTTTCGCGGCCAGCAGACCATGGCCATTGAAGAGGCAGAACTGGAATCCCTGTGTGAACAGCTCACGCTGACCGTGTGCTACTGGAGCAGTTTCGACACGCTGTCACACCTGGATAACCGGGAGTCGGTGGATCCAGGCAAAGGGGTGTACCAGATGCTGCACCTGATACTGCCCTATATGGCGGCTGAGGAGCAGGAACAGATCCGTCTCACCAGCCACACGTATCTGTAAGGCTTATTCTTCTTCGTCACGGGCCAGTGAGTCGGAATCGCGAAGGCGGGTCAATTCAGATTCAAGGGCCGCAATACGATGTTCGAGGGCTTCGATTTCTTCCCGGCGGTGAATGCCCAGGCGCCGGAGCGCGCCGGACACCCGCTGGTCAAACATGTGCTCGAGCTTGTCCCAGGTACCGGTTGCCCGCTCGCGAACTTCGCCAACCCGGTCTTCCACGGTACGGATCTGCTTGCCGACCACACCACGGGTTTTCGATTCCAGTTGTTCACCCTCCTGAACCAGACGGTCGAAAAATTTGCCGGCGTCTTCCTCAGCCTTGGTGTAGGCGCCCAGCCCGGCCAGCCAGATCTGACGGGCAGAGCCCTTGATTTTGTCTGCCAGCTGCGGATCATTCTCCGGCGAATTTTGGTCTTGGTCGGACATAGCTACCTCTTGAATGCGGGCAAAGGGTGTTCAGCGCCCATTGTATTACAGCTATACCGCGATTTCAGTGTTACCTTGGGCGGCCCTGAAACCCGCATGGGAAAAGGCCGCAGTATAAACACGGGTGCGATATGAAAAAATGTTTTCAAACGAAAGGGCCTCTGGCTTGAACTGCTCAAATTATGGTCAATACTTCTCGATACCGGTATCCGAGTTGATGCCGGTTTGTCTGGAAGTCTTTCATGGATACTACTCGCACGCCTCTGCCCGGCATCCCTTGCCGGGCTTTTTTTGTTATTATCACACCCCATTATATCCTTATTCCAAAACCAACCATTCAATCCGGAGATTCTGAATGATTGATATTGCGTGGAGCCAATTTACCCCTGGCGCAGCCCTCACGGGCGGTATCCTTATCGGCCTGGCAGTGGCCAGCTTCCTGCTTCTGAACGGGCGTATTGCCGGCATCAGTGGAATTCTGGGCGGGCTGCTCGCCCCCGTTCGCACCGACATCCTGTGGCGCGTTGCCTTTCTGGCCGGCCTGATCGGCGCGCCAGCGGTCTGGGCCCTGTTCGCCCAGCTACCGCCGGTTGAAATCAATGCCGGCTATCCGGCACTTATCGTGGCTGGCTTGCTGGTGGGCATCGGTACCCGCTACGCCTCCGGCTGCACCAGCGGCCATGGCGTATGCGGGCTGTCCCGCTTGTCGCTGCGCTCGCTGGCTGCCACCCTGAGCTTTATGGCCACCGGTTTCATTACCGTCTTCGTTATTCGCCACCTGATCGGAGCCTGATGCCATGAAATATTCCTTCGCCTCGCTTTTTGCCGGCCTGGTCTTCGGTATGGGCCTGATTGTTTCCGGCATGGCCAACCCGGAAAAGGTACTGGGCTTCCTGGACATCGCCGGTCTGTGGGATCCTTCCCTTGCGTTTGTCATGGGGGGCGCCATCATCGTTGGGCTGGTGGCTTTTGCCGTAGCCCGAAAACGCACCCTGTCGTTCCTCGGCTTCAACATGAAGTTGCCGACCAATAACCGAATCGAGAAACGCATGGTTATCGGCAGTATGATGTTCGGCATCGGCTGGGGCATTGCCGGTTTCTGCCCGGGCCCTGGCCTCGTGGCACTGGGGGCTGGCGAAATCAAGGGCGCCGTGTTCGTCGCATCGATGGTAGCCGGCATGGTGCTGTTCGAGTTGTTCGAACGCAATCGTGCCCGGGCCGGCTCTGAAACCGATCAAAAATTCGCCGGCAGCGATGCCGCCTGACAGAACGTTGGAGAATGCTAGTGGAAATCAGAAAGATCGATGACAACATCTCCGTAGCACCGCAGATTGCGGTGCAGGATGTCGCAGAAATCGCCCGTCTGGGGTTTAAAACCCTGGTTGCCAACCGGCCGGACCGCGAAGAGCCGGGCCAGCCGTCCATGGCCGATATTGAAGCCGCTGCCGCCGAGCACGGGCTCAAGTGGGTCTACCTGCCCGTGGCGTCCGGTAACATTACCGATGCCGATGTCGACAACTTTGCCCCGATGATCCGGGATGCCGACAAACCCGTATTCGCTTTCTGTCGATCTGGCACCCGCTGTACCGTACTATGGGCCCTGAGCGCCGCCCGCGAGCTTGACCCACGGGAAATCCTGACCAGGGCCCACCGGGCCGGCTACGACATTACCGGCTTGATTCCGCGGCTTCAGCAGCAGGCAGACCAGCACTAACTACCCAACACCGGAAAGCTTCAATGCCATATAAAGGGACAGAGAACTTCAGCCACAAGCAGTCGGAGCGCCTTGGCGTTCTGGTCACCAACCTGGGCACACCGGATGCTCCCACTACCCCGGCACTGCGCAGGTATCTCGGGGAATTTCTGTGGGACCCCCGGGTGGTTGAAGTTCCCCGCCCCATCTGGTGGCTGGTCCTGCATGGCATTATTCTGCGCATCCGTCCGAAGAGAAGTGCTGAAGCCTACGCCAGCGTGTGGGACAAAGACGGCTCACCCCTGCTGATCCACACCGCCAACCAGGCGGAGGTCATCCGCAAAGCCCTGCAAGCCCGATATGGCAACGACGTGGTAGTGGGCTTTGCCATGCGTTATGGCAACCCGTCTATTCCCCGCGTACTGGACGAGATGCAGGAACAAGGTGTACGCAAGCTGCTGGTGCTGCCACTTTACCCCCAGTATTCGGCCTCAACCACGGCCTCAACCTTTGATGCCATTGCTGGTGATTTCACCAAGCGGCGCTGGTTGCCGGATTTCCGGTTTGTTTCCCATTACCATGACTTCCCTCCCTATATTGAAGCCATGGCGAAGCACATTGAGAGCCACTGGGCCGAGCACGGGCGCAAGCAAAAGCTGATCTTGTCCTACCACGGGGTGCCGCTCAAGTACCTGCAGAGGGGCGACCCGTACCATTGCGAATGCCACAAGACTTCACGCCTGCTGGCTGAGCGACTGGCGCTTAAGCCGGACGAATACATGACCACCTTCCAGTCCCGCTTCGGGCGTGAAGAGTGGCTGCAGCCCTATACCGACGAAACCCTGAAATCCCTGCCGGGCAAAGGCGTGAAGAGCATTGATGTGTTCTGCCCCGGCTTCTCTTCCGATTGCCTGGAAACCATCGAGGAAATCAACGAAGAGAACCGCGAATACTTCATGGAAGCCGGCGGCGAAGGCTTTGCTTACATCCCCTGCCTGAACGCCACCCAAGGCCATATAGACGCACTGGTGCAACTGGTAGAAGATAACCTGCAGGGCTGGGCCGCACCTGAAAGCAGACCGGAAGTGCTTGAGCAGAGGGCCGCGCTGGCCAGCGAGCGCAAGCAGGCAACCTGGCCCGGCCGGGACGACCTCTGAACGGGCCGATAGCATCAGGAGGGGGTGCCATGAAGCTGAACTGTGATCTGGGCGAAAGCTATGGTGCCTGGCAAATGGGCCAGGATGACCTGGTTATGCCGCTGATTGATATGGCCAACGTGGCCTGTGGCTTTCACGCCGCAGACCCGATGGTGATCCGGCACACCCTGGCACTGGCAGCACAGCACAAGGTTGAAATCGGTGCCCACCCTTCCTATCACGACCTTCCAGGCTTCGGCCGACGCTCCATCCATCACACCCCGGATGAAATCGAAGCCTTGATGCTTTATCAATTAGGGGCACTGGAAGGCATGTGCCGCAGCGAAGGCCTGGCCGTGAGCTATGTAAAACCCCACGGCGCCCTCAACAACGACATGATGAAGGATAAGGACACCCTGGCAGTGGTTATGAAAGCGGTACGGACCTTCCGTGAAGGCCTGCCGCTGATGATTCCGGTAACTCTGAGTTATCGGGAGCATCAGGCCCTGGCTGAGAACCTGGGTGTGCCGTTGCTGCTGGAAGCCTTTGCCGACCGCGCCTACGACGATCAGGGCCAACTGGTGCCCCGCCGCCAGGCCGGTGCTGTGCACGAAGATCCGGAGTTGATCGTAAAGCAGGCCTTGTCTTTTGCCCGCAATGGCGGAGTCACCAGCGCTACCGGCAAATGGCTGAATTTACCCGCCGACAGCCTGTGCGTTCACGGCGACAACGAAGCCGCCCTTGAAGCCGTTCGCGCCATACGGACAGCACTCGGCAAAGCGGCATAAAGCCCGGCGCCAGGAAACCGACGGAAGCCCCTGATTACTCGGCAGGGTGCGAATGACCGGTTACCCGGGTTGATTTTACGCTGGCGTCATCTTCAAGGTCCGGTACCGCCTGGCAGAAGGTGCACTCTTCAGCATCCACTGCCGCCCCACCCGTTTCCACGTAACGAATGCGATGGCTGGCCTTGCCCCGATTGGCAGACACGGCAAAGCGGCGATTCTTGCGCTCGTTTTCGGTTTCAGGAGTTTGATGTTCGTCCATATCGACACCTGCTGTTTTCGGTAAACGGTTCAGCAGTGAGTGTATGGCAAATTCGGAATTGATTGGTAAAGCGGAGGAAAATGCGTATTCGGGAAGGTGTGTCTGAGAGAAAAATGGCGGTGGGCCAGGGATTCGAACCCCGGGACGGCTATTAACCGTCGGCGGTTTTCAAGACCGCTGCATTCAGCCACTCTGCCAGCCCACCGTCTTGTTGGATCGGCGATGACTCGCCTTTCCTCAGCTGCCTTGCGACAGCGGGTGGAATGATACCGGATTTGCCTGTGCTGTCAACGCCCTGTAGAAAAAACGATGTAAATTCCGGAGCTTCTGAACAATCCATAAACAAGATTACAGCGGTTTAATGGAATCCAGAAGGCGAATTACTGTCGTAAATGATTGAAAGTTGCGGATTCAACATTATGATGGGACATAGTATCCAGTTTCACTAAACGGAGATGACAATGGAAGACAGACGTTTCGGCGTTCAGAACAACCAGGCTGCCTACGACACGACCGGGGAAAGAAGCCAGGTCACTGCGGGTATCAGCGATGATGCCATGAAGGTGCTTCGCAACACTTACATGTTGCTGGGCATGACCCTCGCCTTCTCAGCCCTGACTGCGTTCCTGAACATGAACGGCACTCATCCGGGCTTCCTGATCACCATCGTGGGTTACATTGGCCTGCTGTTCGCTACCTATAAACTGAAGAACAGCCCCTGGGGCATCGTAACCACCTTCGCCCTGACCGGTTTCATGGGTTATACCCTTGGCCCGATCATCGGTGCGTTTGTGGCGGCCGGCGCCTCCCAGATTGTGGCCCAGGCCCTGACGCTGACAGCCGTTGCCTTTGTTGGCCTGTCTGCGACAGCCATCATCACCAAGAAAGACTTCAGCTTCATGTCCAGCTTCCTCACCGCTGGCGCATTTGTGCTGATTGGTGCCATGCTGCTGGCGTTCTTCATGGAAAGCTCTGCCCTGCACCTGGCGGTGTCTGCAGGCTTCACCATCTTCGCCTCCATCATGATCCTGTTTGAAACCAGCCAGATCATCAAAGGCGGCGAGCGTAACTACATCATTGCCACCGTTGGTCTGTATGTATCCATCTACAACCTGTTTGTCAGCCTGCTGCACCTGCTGGCGGCATTCAGCGGCGAAGACTGATCTCCGCTCAGTCCCTCGCTTCCAGAAACCCCGGCCTTTGCCGGGGTTTCTGCTTTAGGTACACTTCAAATCCTCAAGATTCACTCCCGGGTGCAGGACGCCATGACGCCACTGAGCTATACCCTCGTAATCACCGGAGCCCCCTGGTCTTCCCAGGCCCCCCAGAGCGCCCTGGCCTTTGCCCGGGAACTGCTTGTTGCGGGCCAACGGATTGACCGGGTATTCCTGTATGGTGAGGGCGTATTGCTGGCCTCGGCGCTGGCGACGCCACCCTCTGACGAGGTGAACTGGCCGAAGCAGTGGGCCGACTTCCTGGCTGACAACGCCATCCATGCCACCGTTTGTATTGCCTCGGCGCTGCGCCGCGGAATCATTGATGATACCGAACAGGCCCGCTACGAACTGCCCGGCAACAATTTGCTGGAGCCGTTTGGCATTGCCGGCCTTGGTGAATGGGTGGAAGGTAATGTGAAATCGGACCGGATTATCTATTTCCACGGGAGTAACTGACGGTGAGCACGCTGATCATAGTAGACCAGCCTCCATACGGTAACTGGGTCGGTCGCGAGGCCCTGGACATGGTGTTCTCGCTGGCCGCCTTCGACCAGCCGGCTGCCCTGCTCTTTACCGGCGCCGGGGTCAACTGGCTGCGCAAGCAACAGGCTCCCGACGCCATTGGCCAGAAATCCGTGGAGAAAAACCTCTCGGCAGCGCCCATGTTCGGCGTGGAAGAAATCCTGGCAGACGCGGCATCCTGCGAGCGTTTTGGGCTTGGGCAGGAGCAACTGGTTTCCGGTGTCACCCTCGCCGAAAACCTGCAAGACGTCATGAACGCCCACACCAACGTGGCCTTTGCGGGCTGAGGCAGGAAGATAATGACAAGCACGCAGCCAGCAAACCCGACACTGCACATTCTGAACAAGCCACCGGGACACCCCCGGTTTGAAACCTGCCTCCAGGCCATCCAGGACGGCGATCAGCTGGTACTTACCGAAAACGCGGTACTTGCCCTGGCCGATCATTCCGTCGCCCTGCCTGACGCCTGTAAGGCCATGAAAGCGGATGTCGACGCCAGGGCACTGGATGAGCAAGCCCGGACAGGAACGATCGACTACGCCGAACTGGTACGCCTGACCGCCGAACATTCACGCATCATCAGCTGGTAAACCATGCCCATAACTGACATGCCGCCCCGCAATAACGAAGGTTTCCTGGAAGACGCCAATCAGTGGACACCGGAGGTGGGCTGCCAGATTGCCGCAGATGACCAAATAGAGCTATCAGAAAAGCACTGGGAAATCATAGAGTTTCTGCGGGATTTTTATAAATCACATGAAATGTCGCCGCCATCAAACCGGCTGTTCGTAAAGGCGGTAAAGGAAGCACTGGGCGAAGAAAAAGGCAACAGCATCTACCTGATGCAGCTGTTCCCCGGCACACCGGCCAAAACCGCGTGCCGGATAGCAGGCCTGCCCCGCCCCACCAATTGCCTGTAAGCCTGAGCTGCGATCAGATCAGTACAAACTGGATAAAGCCCGCAATCGCCCCGAACAAGCCACCGATCAGCATCAGCTGGATTTCCTCTTCCCGAAACGCCGGGCGCAGGATTTCCTGGAATTCTTCAGGCTTGAGGGCTTTCATCTGGCCCGCCAGAACTCCTGCAACGACCGGTGCCCGTTCCTTGTTGAATGCCGGGTCAGAGAAGACATCCCGGGTAGCCAGTACCGCCTTGTCATTCATGGCCCGCTTAAGGTCGGTGTAACCGGACATACCCACGGTCACCTGCGCAGCCAGTCGCATGACCATGGAGTTATCCAGCATCGGGCGCAGGTGTTTCTGCAAAATGGAGCGGGTACGGGCGCCGTGGCGACCATTAATCATGGCATCCGCCACCTTCTCCACGGTAATCAGTTCCTCGGCCACCAGCTGCGCCCAGATGTCGCTGATTTCGTCCTGTCGCTGCAAAAACAGGCCCTGAAACTTCCAGAACAGCATCCGGCGCGGCCTGAGCGGGGCAAAAATCAGGTTGATGGCCAGCCAGTTGGTGATAAAACCGATGGCAAAGCCACCCACCGGCAACACCCACGGCTGCGGGTAAGATATCCAGAACGGCACCAGCAGAGCGCCCAGCAAGGCACCGATTAGCGCACCCCGGTTGATCACGGACTGCAATTCCACGGCACCGGCCTGTTTGAAAATGCGGTTCATCAGGTCCGGATGGTGTTGCAGTTCGCGGCTCAGCAGCGCTTTCAGGTCTACCAGGTCGTCCAGGTCGTCACCAAAGTCTTCCACCAGCTCCTCTATGCGCGATGGCAATTGCTGTCGCGCCCACTGGTAAATGCGCCCTTTCACAAACATCGGCAGGTTGTCCCAAAGCACCGGCTGCACTTCGTACATCACTTCATCGATGTATTCGTCCATGCGCGGCGATACCTGGGTCAGAACCTGCTGGACAATGCGCTGGGGTTCGAGCTTCTGGTACACCGAGTTGAGGTCGCCGAAATGCTGCAGGGTGCGGTCGATGCAGATGTGGGCCATTTTCTCGGCTTTGCGGGGAATCACGCCCTGCCAGCCAACGACGCCGAAACCGATGAACTGAACCGGATAGAACGACATCTGAATAGCCAGCCAGTTAGTAAACCAGCCAACTACGGCAGCCATCACTGGCACGGATAGAAGTGTTAGGTCCGACAAGACTTACCCCGAGTAAATACCAAGTCATTCTGTTGATGGCGGGAATAATGAAACAGAAGGCACTCTCGGGCATTGGCCGTGTAGCCACGGCGGAGGGGTGTCTGTGGCAGACTGTCCAGGCTCGGGAAGTCAGCCTGCCACAGCAGTCGCTTACTGGTAGTAAGCGTTTTCGGTGTTGGTGTGGTCCGTTACGTCACGCACGGCGGTAATTTCCGGCACGCGTTCTTTCAGGGTTTTCTCGACACCCTGCTTGAGAGTCAGACTCACCGCTGAACAACCCTGGCAGCCACCGCCAAAACGCAGCACGGCCACAGACTCTTCAACAATCTCGACCAGCGATACATCGCCACCGTGAGCCGCCAGGTTGGGGTTGATCTCGGAGGCCAGTACGTAGTTCACCCGGTCCGGCAGCGGTGCATCGTCAGATACCTGGGGTACCTTGGCGTTCGGCGCCTTGATGGTCAGCTGGCCGCCCATCTGATCCTTGGAATAATCCACGTAGGCTTCTTCCAGGAAGGGTACCGAGTTGTGATCCAGGTACAGCGTAAACTTCTGCAGGTCTACCGTTTCGTCGGTGGGGACAATTTCGTTCGGCGGACAGTAGGCCAGGCAGGTTTCTGCGTTACGAGTGCCGGGCTGGGTCACAAAGATACGAACCCCCATACCTTCGACATCCTGCTTTTCGATCAGTTGTGCAAGATAGTCCCTTGCAGAATCAGTAACAGTTACCAGAGCCATGCTTCCTACCTGTTTTCAAATGTGACCTCCATTTTAGGAGAGTTCGCAGGAACTTAAAAGACCAAGTAAAATAGTCGGGCATTAATCGGGCTAATGAGTTTCCCTTATGACCCGGCTAACCGCCGCGCACGGCAAGGCACTTGATAATGATCATCCGTACTAAGACGAACTGCTCGCTTTTTGCTATGATCCCGCGCCATTAACCGTATTAGACGTTATTCACGACATCCGGAAGATTTCCCTATGACCGATCGCAACACCCGTCTGGACCAGCTTAAAAAGGCACTCAAGGAACGCATCATTGTTCTTGATGGCGCCATGGGCACCATGATCCAGAACCAGAAACTGGATGAAGCCGCGTTCCGTGGCGACCGGTTCAAAGACTACGATCGGGAAGTCCAGGGCAACAACGACCTGCTGAACCTTACCCAGCCTGCCCTGCTGCGCAATATCCACGCAGAATACCTGGATGCCGGCGCCGATATTATCGAAACCAACACCTTCAACTCTACCCGCCTGTCCCAGGCCGACTACGGCATGGAAGAGCTGGCAAGGGAGCTGAACGTGGCTTCGGCCAGGCTGGCCCGGGAAATCGCTGATGAATACACCGCGAAGAATCCCGACAAGCCCCGCTTTGTGGCCGGTGCCGTGGGCCCCACCTCCCGTACCGCGTCGCTGTCGCCGGATGTGAACAACCCGGGGTACCGCAACGTCGATTTCCAGACTCTGGTGGATAATTATTACGAGGCTGTGTCAGGCCTGGTGGAAGGCGGTTCTGACCTCATCCTGATTGAAACCATTTTCGACACCCTGAACGCCAAGGCAGCCATCTACGCTACCCAGCAATTCTTCGAAGATTCCGGCATTGAACTGCCGATCATGATCTCCGGCACCATTACCGATGCTTCCGGCCGCACCCTGTCCGGCCAGACTACCGAGGCGTTCTACAATTCCGTGGCCCACGCCAAGCCGATTTCCATTGGCCTGAACTGCGCCCTGGGTGCGGATGCCCTGCGCCCCTATGTGGAAGAACTGTCCAACAAAGCGGAAACCTATGTCTCCGCCCACCCGAACGCCGGCCTGCCCAACGAATTCGGCGAGTACGACCAGACTCCGGAAGAAATGGCCGAGATCATCGAAGGCTTCGCCAGAGACGGCTTCCTGAACATCATCGGCGGTTGCTGTGGTTCCCGCCCGGAACACATTGAAGCCATTGCCAACGCGGTCTCGAAATATCCGCCCCGGCAGATTCCCGAGCGCCCGAAGGCCCTGCGCCTGGCCGGCCTTGAGCCCTTTACCGGCGACGAAAACACCCTGTTTATCAACGTGGGTGAACGAACCAACGTGACCGGCTCCAAGCGTTTCCTGCGCCTGATCAAGGAAGAGCAGTACGAAGAGGCCCTCAGCGTTGCCCGGGACCAGGTAGAAAACGGCGCCCAGATTATCGATATCAACATGGACGAGGGCATGCTGGACTCGAAGGAGGTAATGGTTACCTTCCTGAACCTGGTTGCCTCCGAGCCGGACATTTCCCGCGTGCCGATCATGATCGACTCCTCCAAGTGGGAAGTGATCGAAGCCGGCCTGCGCTGCATCCAAGGCAAGGCGGTAGTGAACTCCATCAGCCTTAAAGAAGGCGAAGAGGCATTCATCAAGCGGGCAAAAGACTGCATGCGCTACGGCGCCGCCGTGGTGGTTATGGCCTTTGACGAAGACGGCCAGGCCGATACCTACGAGCGCAAGACCGAGATCTGCAAACGTTCCTACGATGTGCTGACCAGCATCGGCTTCAACCCGGGCGACATTATCTTCGACCCGAACATCTTTGCCATCGCTACCGGCATCGAGGAACACAACAACTACGCGGTGGATTTCATCAACGCCACCCGCTGGATCAGAGAGAACCTGCCCCACGCATCCATTTCCGGCGGCGTCAGCAACGTGTCCTTCTCGTTCCGCGGCAACGATGCCGTGCGCGAAGCCATCCACTCGGTGTTCCTGTACCACGCCATCAAGGCCGGTATGAACATGGGTATCGTAAACCCGGGCCAGCTGGTGATTTACGATGAAATCGAGCCGGACCTGAAAGAACTGGTGGAAGACGTGGTGCTGAACCGCCGCGAAGACTCCACCGACCGCCTGCTGGAAGCGGCCGAGAAGTTCAAAGGCAAAGGCGGCCAGGCTAAAGAAGAAGACCTGGCCTGGCGTGAATGGCCGGTTGAGAAGCGGCTTGAGCACGCTCTGGTTAAAGGCATCACCAACTTCATCATCGAAGACACCGAAGCCTGTCGCCAGAATGCCAGCCATCCGATCGAGGTGATCGAAGGCCCGCTGATGGACGGCATGAACGTGGTCGGCGATCTGTTTGGCGATGGCAAGATGTTCCTGCCCCAGGTGGTGAAAAGCGCCCGGGTTATGAAGCAGGCGGTCGCCCACCTGATTCCGTACATCGAGGCGGAAAAAACCGAAGACCAGCAAGCCAAGGGCAAGATCCTGATGGCCACGGTGAAAGGCGATGTGCACGACATCGGCAAGAACATCGTGGGCGTGGTGCTCCAGTGCAACAACTACGAAGTGATCGACATGGGCGTGATGGTGCCCTGCGACAAGATCCTGGAAAAAGCAAAGGAAGAAAACGTCGACATCATCGGCCTGAGCGGCCTGATCACTCCATCGCTGGACGAAATGGTGCACGTTGCCCGTGAAATGCAGCGGCTGGACTTCAAGATTCCGCTGATGATCGGTGGTGCCACCACCTCCAAGGCCCATACTGCGGTCAAGATTGAGCCTCACTACAAGAACGACATTGCCCTGTACGTGTCCGATGCCTCCCGTTGCGTCAACGTGGCGTCACAGCTGCTGAGCAAGACCGCCAAGCCGGCCTTTGTGGAAGCAGCCCGCACCGAATACGACGAAATCCGTGAGCGCCGCAAGAACCGTGGCGACCGCACCAAGCTGGTGTCCCTGAAAGAAGCCCGGGCACGGGCGCCGGAGATTGATTTCGAAAACTACCAGCCGCCCAAGCCGGCGTTTACCGGCGTACGGGTATTCGAAGACTATGACCTGAACGAACTGGCGGAATACATCGACTGGACGCCGTTCTTTATCTCCTGGGACATTGCAGGCAAGTACCCGGCGATTTTCGACGACCCCAAGCGTGGCGAAGCCGCCCGTAACCTGTTCGATGACGCCCAGAAACTGCTCAAGCAGATGATTGAGGAGAAGCGGATCAGTGCCCGTGGCGTGATCGGCTTCTGGCCGGCCAACCGCCGGGGCGACGACATCGTGGTGTACACCGACGAGACCCGCACCGAGGAACTCACCACCCTTCACCACCTGCGCCAGCAGGATGAGAAGGCCCCGGGCAAGCCGATGATGGCCCTGTCTGATTTCGTGGCCCCGGAGAGTTCGCACCTGGGTGACTATGTGGGCGGCTTTGCGGTCACCACCGGCATTGGCGTGGATGAACTCACCACCGAGTTCAAGAACGCCCACGACGACTACAGCGCCATCATGGTTCAAGCCCTGGCGGACCGCCTGGCCGAAGCCTTTGCCGAGCGCATGCACGAGCGGGTGCGCAAGGAGTTCTGGGGCTATGCTAACGACGAGCAAATGGCCAATGACGACCTGATCAAGGAACGCTATCGCGGTATCCGCCCGGCACCGGGCTACCCGGCCTGCCCGGACCACACGGAAAAAGCCACCCTGTTCAAGCTGCTGGATGCCACCGCCAACACCAGCCTCGAGCTGACGGAACATTTCGCCATGTTCCCGACCGCTGCGGTTTCCGGCTGGTATTTCGCGCACCCGGAATCCAAGTACTTTGCCGTAGGCAAAATTGGCGTGGACCAGGTTGAGGACTATGCTGAACGCAAGGGGCTGTCAAAAGCGGAAGCCGAACGCTGGCTGATGCCGAGCCTGGCCTATGATCCCGCAGAATAAATCAGGGCGGTAAACCATGACTGACGTTGCCAACAAAAACAAAAAGGACAACGAAGACCAAAAACCCGGTTCGCCGGGTGTTCTGAAAATCATGCAAAGCATCCTGGCCGGCGCCCTCGGTGTGCAATCCGACCGCCGGCGGCAGGAAGACTTCTCAAGCCACAGCCCCGCCCCCTACATTATCGCGGGGCTGCTGTTTACGGCCGCCTTCGTAGGCGGCCTGATCCTTGTGGTGAACCTGGTACTGGCCGGGCAGTAAGCTATTGGCCGGCTACCCAGAACACGGCAAACGACACCGTTAACATCACCAGCAGAACGGCGGCTACGGCATCGGCCTTGCTGTCTGAACCTGCAGATTTGCTCATGGTTACCCTCACCTCTTGGTTTGTTGTTATTCCCGGTGGTTCCACCTTCAGTTAAGCAGTTAATTGATATTCGTCCAGCCTCGACAAACCTCGCTTATCGCCTGAATCGATAATGTTATGTTGAAATAATCATTTTGAGAATAAAAACACGGTGATATCCTGCCCATCAGGAATAAGGCGCTCCACTTCGCGCCCGAAAATGCAGACACTCAGATGTAGCAGGCAGGACGTTACCCTATGTACGTTTACGATGAACACGACAAGCAAATCGCAGCCGAGCGCGTGGCCCAGTTCCGGGACCAGACCGAACGCGCGCTGGCCGGCGAGCTTTCCGAAGAGGAATTCCTTCCCCTTCGCCTCCAGAACGGTCTCTATGTTCAGCGTCATGCCCCCATGCTCCGCATCTGCGTGCCCTACGGCATGCTGCGCTCTGACCAATTGCGCCGGCTTGCCCGGATTACCCGGAATTACGACCGTGGCTATGCCCACGTAACCACCCGGACCAACATCCAGCTGAACTGGCCGAACCTGGAAGATGTGCCGGATATCCTGGCGGAACTGGCCGAAGTGGAAATGCATGCCAACCAGACCAGCGGCAATTGCATTCGTAACACCACCACAGACCAGTTCTCCGGCGTGCAGGCGGACGAAATTGCCGATCCGCGGCCCTACTGCGAAATCATCCGGCAGTGGTCTACCTTTCATCCGGAATTCGCCTTCCTGCCCCGCAAGTTCAAGATTGCAGTGAACGCTTCGGAGAAGACCGACAGGGCCGCCATCCAGATTCATGACATCGGCCTGCAACTGGTCCGGAATGAACAGGGTGAGCTGGGTTTCCGGGTTCACGCCGGCGGCGGTCTCGGCCGCACCCCCATGGTTGGGCCCGTTATCCGGGAGTTCCTGCCGGAACTGGACCTGCTCACTTACCTCGAGGCCATCGTTCGGGTGTACAACCGCTATGGCCGCCGGGACAACAAGTTCAAGGCGCGTATCAAGATTCTGGTAAAAGCCCTGACACCGGCCGGGTTCGCCGAAAAGGTCGAGGCTGAGTGGGCACAGATCAAGGATTCCCCCACCCGTCTCACCCCTGACGCGATCACGAAGTTTCAGGGCTACTTTACCGAGCCGGACTATCAAACACTGGAAAACGCCAGCGACCTGCTGGGCAAGCAACGTTTTGAGAACCGGGAATTCGACAAGTGGCTGACCCACAACGTGGACGAGCACAAGAAGCCCGGTTACGCCATCGTCACCCTGACCCTCAAGAAAACCGGCACACCTCCGGGCGATGTAACAGACGCCCAGCTGGAAGACATTGCAGACCTGACCGATGAATACAGCTTCGGCGAAGTTCGGGCCACCCATGAACAGAACATTGTCCTCGCCGATGTCCGCCAGGACCGACTGTTCGAGCTTTGGCAGCGCATTACCCCGATGGGCTTTGCGACCGCCAACCTGCACACCCTGAACGACATCATCTGCTGCCCGGGTGGCGACTTCTGCGCCCTGGCCAATGCCAAGTCGATCCCCATCGCGGAAGCCATTCAGCGCCGCTTTGACAACCTGGATTTCCTGTACGACCTGGGCCCGATCGACCTGAACATCTCCGGCTGCATGAATGCCTGCGGCCATCACCATGTCGGCAATATCGGCATCCTGGGTGTCGACAAGAAGGGCGAAGAGTTCTATCAGGTAAGCCTTGGTGGTGCTTCCCATCACGACGCCGCCATCGGCAAGATCCTTGGGCCATCATTTGCCCGGGAAGAAATGCCCGATGTGGTTGCGAAGATTATTGACGTGTTTGTTGAGAAACGCACAGAAGAAGAGACTTTCCTGGATACCTATCGCCGGGTTGGTCTGGATCCTTTCAAGGAGCGGGTTTATGCCTGATGTCATTGCCGTTGACGGCACCCTTCGTAACGACAACTGGGCCGTGGTTGCCCGCCCGGAAGCCGGCGAATCGCTGGCCATTCCAGAGGGCCAGCCGGCACTGATCCCGGTGGATCTCTGGCTGGCCGGCGCTGAACACTATGCCGGGCGGAAAGATATCGGCGTATGGTTCGACAGCCATCACGAACCAGAACTGTTGGCCGACAAAGCCAACCAGCTGCCGGTAATAGCCGTTAACTTCCCACGCTTCGTGGATGGACGGGGCTACAGCATTGGCCGCTTGCTCCGGGAAAGGTACGGATACAGCGGCGAGCTGCGGGCCATAGGTGATGTGCTGCTGGACCAGCTGCAATTCATGAAACGCTGCGGCTTCGATGCCTTTGTGCTTCGGGCTGACAAAGACGCCACCAAGGCAGCCCGCTGCCTGAACTTCTTCTCCCAGACCTACCAGGCGGCAGCCGACACCGACGTGCCGCTGTTTCGCCGCCGGGCTTCCTGAGGAAGCCCGTTACTGGATCTTCTGGTTACGGAACGCGCTCAGCACTTTCCAGACGGTGTGCTCGAGCGCGGCACTGGTGGCCAGCCCGAGTTTTTCCGGCAGCGTCCGCTTGCGCTGGAAAGATACCGACACGACATCCCCCCGATCACAAGCCTCGATCAGGTATTCGTCTGAGGTTTTGATCTCGTCAATCAGTTTGACCTCCAACGCCCGCTTGCCAAACCAGATGTCACCGTTCGCCACCGCCTGGATATCCAGGTCAGGACGGCGCTCACTGACGTATTCCTTGAACAGGCCGTGAGTGTCTTCAAGGTCTTCCAGGAACTTCTGGCGGCCTTTGTCGGTGTTCTCACCAAACACGGTCAGGGTGCGTTTATGCTCGCCGGCTGTCAGCACTTCGAAGTCCACGTCGTTCTTCTTCAGGAACCGGTGGAAGTTGGGAAGCTGTGCCACCACGCCTATGGAGCCAAGCACCGCAAAGGGCGAAGCAACAATCTTGTCGGCAACGCAGGCCATCATATAACCACCACTGGCGGCCACCTTGTCGACACAGGCGGTCAGCGGAACCCCCTTGCTGCGGATGCGGTCCAGCTGCGCAGCAGCCAGGCCGTAGGCGTGTACCAGGCCGCCGCCACTTTCAAGGCGCACCACCACCTCATCGGTTTTCGGGTCTGCCACACTGAGCACCGCAGACACTGAACGGCGCAGGGTGTCGGTGTCGCTGGCTTTGATGTCACCATCAAAGTCGATCACATAGATCCGTGGCTTGCCGGGCTGCTCACCCTCACCTTCCTTACTGCTGCTTTTTGCGGCTTTTTTCTCGGCTTTGTCTTCTTTCTTTTTCTTCTTCGACCAGCTCTTGTATTCCGCATCGGACATCAGGCGGGTCTGGATAGACTCTTTTAACTTGCGGTACTGGTCGTTCAGCTTGCGGATTTTCAGCTCACCTTCACCTTCGTGGTCATCGCGATCACGATGGGCAGCTGAAAAGATAATAGAGGCAAGAATGATGGCCGCCACAACGAAGGTGGCAACCTTGGCAAGGAACAGGCCGTATTCGGTGAGAAATTCCAAAATGCAGTCTCCGGAAGTGTTTCGCAAAGCCAAGAGTGTACCCGCTCGGGCCAAGTGTGATAAGCCCGAAAGAAAATTAAAACAAGCGTTCGATCAAGCTTGACACGCACCCTCTGTGCCCATAAAGTCGAATTGCGAAGTCACCATGACAAGACAACCACCAAAAAGGGTAAAACAATGTCTGTAGCTCAGGTATTTGAAAAGCTGGAACAGAACTTCAACGCAGACGCGGCACAGGGCCTGGACCTGGTCTTCCAATTCGATATCGAAGACGACAAGACCTACAACCTGGAAATCAACGACGGTACCTGCAAGATGAACGAAGGTGCCCACGATGATCCTTCCGTTACCCTGATCATGAACTCTGAAACCCTTCAGGGCATTGTTTCCGGCGAAACTGACGGCATGCAAGCATTCATGGCTGGTCAGCTGCGCGCCGAAGGCGACATGATGCTGGCTACCAAGCTGGGCGAACTGTTCAACATGGGCTAATCCCCTGCAGAACGTTCCACAAAAAAAACCTGCGCAAGTCGCAGGTTTTTTTGTGGCTGGACAAAAGCCCGAAAAGCGGGCCGGCTGTTACAGCCCTACGTCATCCAGCGATGATTCCGCCAGCTTCAGAAGATCGGTATTGCGATCTTCCCGGCGGCCGATGCTTTCAATGTAGTATTCCAGCGAGGTCAGTGCATCCGCCAGCGCTTCCAGCACCTGGGAAACCGGCGCTTCGCGGGCATCCAGCAGCCGCTCCTGGATAGAAGCCGAAACGCGTGCGATCACATCCGCGGCCTGCGGATCGTTGACCATCACCAGGCCACCCCAGATGCTTCGCAATGTTCCGGGCAGGTTTGCCAGGTGCAGCTTGTCGTAGTCAGATTCAATAAACGCGGTAATCGCCCGCTTGGCCAGGGTCAGTGCACTTCGGGCTTCGTCTGCTACCACCCAGACCGCTTCCTGCAGGTAAATCGACTCTTCTGCTTTGCGCTCACTGGTAGCCAGGGCGTCGGTTTCAGAGGTAATACCACGGGACACAATCTGCATCACCGCGTCTTCAACACCCAGTACCGAATCGGCCAGGCGATATAGTTCGTCTTCCTCCGGCAAGCGATCCTCTTTTTGCCACTGGCGAAGCTTGCCAGCTTCTTCACGGGCAACACCCGCCAGACGGTTCAGGTCGAGCATCACCAGGGTATTGGCCAGGCGTTCGAGAGACTCGGCAATGGACACCAGTTCAGCCAGGTCTGGCTCGATGCCCCGTTCGATGATATCCAGTTTGTCCTTGAGCTGGTTCAGCTCTTCCTGCAGCGCTTCCGACAGGGATTTCAGGACGTCGGAACCCGGGCCATATAACCGGCGGGAGTGGGCTTCCAGCAGGGAGTCCGGGAAGTCAGACGGTGCTACCTGCCAGGCTGACAAGACTTCGGCGACTTCCGGGTTGCCGGAACCACTGCGGTACAGCAGGTAGACCAGGTCACGAATCAGGGAGTCAGGGGCGTCTTTTGCGGTAGCAACCTTGCCCACATACACCACTTCTCGGGCGTATTTCTCAATACGCATCAGCAGCCGCTTGCGGGCTTTATTGAACACCATCGCCCGGTCGAGCATGGTGTCCGCCACAGTGGCCAGCAAACACCACAGCTGCCCCATGGGTGCGCCCTGGCATAACCTTGCAAAGCCCCGGGCCGAGCGGGCGATCAGTTTTTTGCTGACCACTTCGTTCCTGTCCCGGAGAACACCCAGCAACGCCACCTGGAAGGTCAGGCGCATGCGCCGGGCAAGGATTTCGTATTCCGCTTCGCCACCTTCCAGCGGCTGAATCGCCTTGCCCTTGCAGAAATCCGGACGCTCCCTGACCTCCAGGTCAAAAAAGCAGGATTCGGGATAAGGTTTTTCGCGGCGGGCTTCGCGCAGATCGTTTATCACCGGCAGCAACAGTTCGGGATGGTCTTCCCGCTGCTGGTGGTAATACTCCACATAGCGGCGAAGGATAAACAGCGCACCGCTGAGAGTGGTCAGGAGAATGTTTTTGTCGTCGTTGGCGCCAACAGGTACATCGTTGGCCAGGCTGACGGCTTCCTGGCAAAGCAGGGTGCCACCGCGCAGCTCCACCAACAGGAAAATGCCGCGAAGCTGGTTCAGGTAATCGACACAGTTTTGCAGGTCTTCCCCGCTCTCGCGGTTTTCCTGGAAACGTTCAAGGCTGGCCTCGGCCTGCTTGATGGTCTGTTCGATTTCGCTTTTGACCAGATCAAACGACTGCGATTTCGTCGCCAGAGACGATTGAACCATAAACGTTTCCTGCTTCCTTACAAAGAATAATCAGTTACCAAAAAACTGGCGAACTTCCCATTACTTATAACACAGAATTCAAGTACCTCAAGAAAGCCGGAATGTAACATTTGGTACACCCTGACCCAGTTCTCATTCTGTTCCCTGTAACTTGCTCCAAACCGTTCCGCCGGCCTGTTTTTCCATCATTGCCATGAATGCCTCATGGGCTTCGGCTTCTTCATCACTGGCGCGCACAACGGCCAGCGGCTGTCGCTCTGAACTGATCCTGCGCAGGCCTCCGGCGCTGCCATCATCACCGGCGCCGCTGTCCAGTGACAGCGCAGTCTGGCCGCCGGTCATCAGCAGATAGACATCCGCCAGTATTTCGGCATCCAGCAAAGCGCCGTGCAGATCACGGTTGCTGTTATCTACGCCGTAACGCTTACAGAGTGCGTCCAGGTTGTTCTTCTGGCCCGGATGCTTGGCCCGGGCGATAGCCAGGGTATCGACAACACCGCAGTGGTCCGCCGTTTTGCGGACAGGCTTCAGGCGTGCAAACTCGGAATCCATGAAACCGACGTCGAACGCCGCGTTGTGGATGACCAGCTCTGCGCCCTTGATGAATTCGAAGAACTCGTCGGCAATCTCCGCAAATTTCGGTTTGTCTGTCAGGAATTCATTGGTAATGCCGTGAACGGTTATGGCTTCGGCTTCCACTTCCCGTTCCGGATTGATGTAAACGTGGTAGTTCCTGCCCGTCAGCTCCCGCTCGACCACCTCAACACAACCAATCTCGATAATCCGGTGGCCGTCGTTGGGATCAATACCCGTTGTTTCGGTATCCAGTACGATCTGTCTCATTGCTTACCTTCAGAAATACCCATCAGACTTTAGAAAATGCCGGTTCAGCTGCCGGACAACTCAGCCACGCCACGATTCGCCAGCTCATCCGCCAGCTCGTTATCCGGGTGGCCGGAATGCCCTTTGACCCAGTGCCAGCTTACCTTGTGCCGGGCGGCTTCAGCATCAAGCTCCTGCCAGAGGTCGGCGTTTTTCACCGGTTTTTTGGCCGAGTTTTTCCAGCCGTTACGCTTCCAGCCGGCCATCCATTCGGTGATGCCTTTACGGACGTATTGGGAATCGGTGTACAGTTCCACCTCGCACTCCCGCTTCAACGCCCTCAAGCCCTGAATGGCGGCCATGAGTTCCATGCGGTTATTGGTGGTTTGCGCCTCTCCGCCGTGCATGGTTTTGCAGGCGTCGCCATAACGCAACAATACACCCCACCCACCGGGGCCCGGGTTACCTTTACAGGCTCCATCGGTATACATCACTACCTTGCCGGCCATTCACACTCCTGAACTGTTTTGCCGTTTCTTTACCGTACCGGTGCTGGCGCAGGTTCCGTGGGAACCCACAGCCCCGGGTAACGACACGACCCGGGTTTTACGCCACGGCACCCGCCGCTGCAACCGGGCATAGACACGTTTGCGGGCAAGGATACAGTAATAGGCCCCGACTGGCAGGAAATGTCCATGACAATCCGGGTCTTTGCTTTGCCGGCTTATATAGTTGCCCTTTCTTTGTAGCGGAAGGGTACAGAAAAACGTGGCGCTGCCCTCCAGCTGAAACCCCAGCAACCTGAGCCAGTCTTCCATCCTCGCCCTGAGCAGAAAACGACCGCCCCATGGGCCGAGCTGGTTCCGCGAAACAAGCTTGCGGGCACCCCAGAGACTGAGCGGGTTAAATCCGATCAAGGCCAGGTGCCCCTCTCCCCGCAACACCCGGGCCGACTCCCTGAGCACCTGGTGTGGATCCGGTGAAAAGTCGGCCGTGTGGTGGAGGATGACCAGGTCCATCGAATCCCCGGGAAACGGCAACTCGTCCGCATCACAAACCGCTACGCCGTCCGGCATATGGGGATACCAGGCTGGCGTGGTGATGATTTTCTGGGAGAAGTCGGTACCGCTGGCCAGGGGCAATCGATGGCTCAGCCCCACCTGCAATTGTCGGGCGCCGGTTAATCCATCCAGGTGATGGTCCAGGACACGCCGCTGGCTGGCCAGCAGGGCGCGGCCAAGCGGGGTCTGTATCCAGCGCTCGAAACTTTCGTGGCGTGCGGAATAATCTACAGGCTGCAAACCTTTCACCAGGATTTCTCCAGCATCAGCGCCCCTGTTCCGGGCCGGATTCACGGGCGCGCTTCTTGGGATGACAGCACGGTTGCATTATCATAACAGGCACATTCATCGAGCACATGGGGTCACCATGTTCAGTATTCACCCGATTCCGGCGTTTTCAGACAACTATATCTGGTGCCTGGCAGACCAGGACACCGGCAAGGCACTGATTGTAGACCCGGGGCAGGCGCAGCCGGTGATGGACTACCTCGCCGCCAACAATCTGGCTGCAGACACCATCCTGGTTACTCACCATCACCCGGACCACGTCGGCGGCATCAAAGACCTGCAGCAAGCATGGCCAGACGTGCGCGTGGTCGGGCCGTCGGAATCCCCGTTCAAGGGCAGCAATCACCCGGTCCACCCCGGTGACGAAGTTGTCTGGCAGGGGCTGACCTTTGATGTGCTGGCCGTGCCGGGCCACACCCTCGACCACCTGGCTTATTTCAGCCCCTCACAGGTCGATGGCAAGCCGCTTCTGTTTTGTGGCGACACCTTATTCGTTGGCGGTTGTGGTCGCTTGTTCGAAGGCACGGCGGAACAAATGCACCAGTCCCTGAGCACCCTCCGGGACCTGCCCGGGGATACAGCTGTGTATTGTGCCCATGAATACACCCTGGCCAACCTGCGCTTTGCCCGCAGCTGGTTGCCCGACGACCAGGCCCTGGCAGATTTCGAGCAACAGTGCCAGGCACGCCGTGACCAGGGCCTGCCCACCGTGCCCTCAACCATAGCCGCCGAGAAATCGCTGAACCTGTTCCTGCGCTGGGACGACCCAGCAGTGGCAGAAGCCGCCCATCGGTACTGTGCCGAGCAGGGTTTGCCCTCCGGCTCGGATAGCGAAATTTTTGCAGCTGTCCGGCACGGAAAGGATCATTTCTGATCCTTTCCGGCGCTGCCGGTTAACAGTTCTTGTCACAGCTGTAACACGGCAATTCTTGACCGCCGTGAAAGGGCTTTCTTAGAATCCCAACCTGCTATCGACCGTAACCAGTCATTTCTGCCGGCCCTTTATACATGACGCTGCCGGCGCTACTCGGAACTCTTTTATGCCGGTCAAACGACTCTCATATGTGTTACTCGCTTCCTCGCTGCTTTCTGCCTGCAGCAGTCCCCAGATCATGGAGAACTGGAACTCCCCATCAGCCTGGTTCGGATCGGACACTGACCAGCAAGGCAACCCGGTGGATTCCGAGAAGGTAGTGGTAGCCCGGGGAGACGAAGACCTGAAAGCCTCGGTGGCTGCCGGCAATAGCGATGAAGCCACGGATGCCCCGCTGGATGACGCCATATCCCCGGAACTGCGCGCCAAGGCGAAGGATGCCCGGCAAAAGCTGGATGATCCGAAAACCCGGGCAGATGCCAGTGCCGACAGCCAGGACCTTTGGGACCGGATGCGTTCAGGTTTCGCCATGGACCACGCTGTCGACAACGCCAGGGTCAAATCGCAACTCGACTGGTACGCCCGCCACCCGAGCTACATCAAGCGGGTTGTCGAACGGGGCTCCCGTTACCTGCACCATATTGTGGAAGAAACCGAGGCACGGGGTTTGCCGACAGAAATGGCCCTGCTTCCGATTGTCGAAAGTGCGTTCGACCCGTTTGCCTATTCCCATGGCCGGGCAGCCGGCCTCTGGCAGTTCATTCCTTCTACCGGCAAATACTTCGGCCTGACCCAAAGCTGGTGGCACGACGACCGCCGTGATGTGCTGGAAGCAACCGACGCAGCCCTGACCTACCTGGACCGTCTAGCGAAGCGGTTTGACGGTGACTATACCCTCGCCCTGGCCGCCTATAATGCCGGTGGCGGCACCGTATCCAGCGCCATGCGGCGTAACCGGAATGCCGGAAAACCGACGGATTTCTGGTCTCTGTCACTGCCCAAGGAAACCAGACACTATGTGCCCAAGCTGATTGCACTGGCAAAGATCTTCGACAACCCCGAAGCCTATGGCATCGAGTTGCCAGCACTGGACGACGAGCCCTACTTCGAAGTGGTGGATACCGGCTCACAGCTGGACCTGGCCCAGGCTGCCGAGCTGGCCGGGGTGGATATTGATGAAATCTACCTGCTGAACCCGTCTTACAATCGCTGGGCCTCCAACCCGGAAGGTCCGCACCGTCTCCTGGTTCCGAAACAGAATGCCGGAGAGTTCCGCCAGGCCCTCGCGAATTTCCCGAAAGAACAGCGTGTATCCTGGCAGAACTACAAGGTCCGCAAGGGCGACAACCTGAACAGCATCGCCCGGAAGTTCGGAACGACTACGTCCGTGGTGCGCCAGGTGAACAAGCTGGATTCCGACCTGATCCGCATTGGCCAGAGCTTGCTGATTCCATCCTCAACCCGCGGCGCTGATGCCTATGCCCTGAGCCAGTCCCAGCGCCTGCATCGCACCCAGTCACGCAAGCGGGATGGCAACAAGGTTTCCTATACCGTGCGTTCCGGTGACACCTTCTGGGACATCGCCCGCGAACACCGGGTATCGGTGCGTGAAGTGGCTGCCTGGAACGGCATGGCCCCCGGCGACCCGCTGATTCCCGGCAAGAAGCTGGTTATCTGGTCCAAGAGCGCACAACCCACCGTGGCCTCCAACAACTCTGCCCGCAGCAAGGCGATGGTTCGCAAGGTGGGCTACCGGGTCCGCAGTGGCGACTCACTGTCTGCCATTGCCAGCCGTTTCTCGGTGAATGTGCGGGACATCGCATCATGGAACGATCTTAATACCAAGCGTTATCTGCAACCCGGACAAAGTCTGGTACTCTACGTTGACATAAGAAACAGCCCTTAACGTGCGAGAACCATGATAAAAACACGGAAAGCCGCCTTTTCACTGACCAGTATTTTCACCTCCCTGGCCCTGATGGCCACCGCAGCAACCACCGTTGCGGAAACCCCGGCGGCTTCGAATCCCGCTCCCGTGCACGGCATTGCCATGCACGGCGAGCTGAAGTATCCGGAAGGTTTCAGCCACTTTGACTACGTAAATCCGGACGCCCCGAAGGGCGGAACCCTGCGTATGTCTGTGGTCGCCAACGGCTTCGACAGCTTCAACCCGTTTGTTATCCGGGGTGTTGCGGCAGCTGGCGTCAGTACCTACGTTTACGACACCCTCCTGGAATCCTCTGCCGACGAACCGTTTTCCGAATACGGACTGATCGCCGGGAGCGTTGAAGTACCGGAAGACCGCAGCTACGTGATCTTTAACCTGCGGGAGCAGGCCCGCTTCCAGGACGGTGAACCCATTACCGCCGAAGACGTTGAATTCTCGTACCGGATACTCACCACCGAAGGCCACCCTTTTTACCGCAACTACTATGCGGACGTGAGCAAGGTCACCGTCGAAAACAGCCATCGTATCCGCTTTGATTTCGGTGCAACCGAAAACCGTGAACTGCCCCTGATCCTCGGGCAGATGCCTGTGATGCCGGCCCACTACTGGGCCGACCGAAAGTTCGAAGGTAACGGCCTGGATGTCCCGGTTGGCAGCGGCCCTTACCGCATCGACAGCTACGAGGCCGGGCGCTCGGTAACCTATGAGCGGGTCGATGACTATTGGGCGGAAGACCTGGGCATCCGCAAGGGCCGTTTCAATTTCGATCGCATCAAGTACGAGTACTACAACGACGACACCGTCGCCCTGGAATCCTTCAAGGCCGGCAACTTCGATTTGCGGGTGGAGACCTCCGCCAAGAACTGGGCCACTGCCTACACCGGGCGCGGCTTCGACAACGGCGAAATCACCAAGGAAGCGGTTGAACACCACCGCCCCAGCGGCATGCAGGGCTTTGTTTTCAACACTCGTAAAGCAGTGTTCAAAGACCCGAAGGTACGCAGGGCCCTGGCCTATGCCTTTGACTTTGAATGGGCCAACCGCAACCTGTTCTTCGATCAGTACACCCGCACCGACAGCTATTTCGAGAACAGCGACCTGGCCTCCTCCGGCTTGCCCTCCGGCCGCGAGCTGGAGATTCTCGAGACGTTCCGGGATCAGCTGAACCCGGCTGTTTTCACCGAGACCTACACGCCTCCGACGACCGGTGACGGCACCTCCATGCGGGATAACCTGCGCACGGCCATGCAACTGCTGCAGCAAGCCGGCTACAGCGTCCGCGACGGCAAGATGGTGCACGCGGAAACCGGCAAGCCACTGGCCTTTGAGGTGCTGCTGTTTCAGAAAAGTTTCGAGCGCGTTGTCCTGCCCTTCCGGCAGAACCTTGAGCGCCTCGGGATTGACGTATCCGTGCGGCTGGTGGACAGCAACCAGTATGTTCAGCGGGTACGGGATTTTGATTTCGACATGATCACCCAGGTATTGCCCCAGTCCGATTCTCCGGGCAATGAGCAACGCGAATACTGGCACTCATCCAACGTGGATGTGTCCGGTTCCCGCAACTACATGGGTGTGAGTGACCCGGTGGTGGACCGCCTGGTGGAGATGGTCATCCAGGCACCGGACCGGGACGAACTGGTATACCGCGTCCGCGCCCTGGACAGGGTATTGTTGCACGGCCACTACGTGATCCCCCACTGGCACCTGACCAGGGACCGGGTTGCGTACTGGAACAAACTGCAGCGCCCGGAGGTCACACCGAAAAACGGTATCGACCTGAACAACTGGTGGGTCAAACCCTGATCCGCCGGTTTATTCCACAGCAGTAACGGAAGGACTCCTCCCCTCAATGGGCATTTACATACTCCGCAGGCTGGCCCTGATTATCCCGACCCTGGTCGGGATAATGCTGCTGAACTTTATTATCGTGCAGGCGGCGCCCGGCGGGCCTGTAGAACAGCTGATCGCTGAAATGGAAGGCCACGGCGGCAGCGCCCTGGCCCGGGCCGGTGGTGGAGACACCGGCGGCGAGGTGGCGACCGGCTCTTCTGACAGCCGGGGTTCCCGGGGCCTGCCACCGGAACTGCTGCAAGAAATCGAGGCAATGTACGGCTTCGACAAACCGGCCCATGAACGTTTTCTGATGATGTTAAAGGACTACGCCACCTTCGATTTCGGCGAGTCTTTCTTCCGGGACCGTACGGTCATCGAACTGATCATCGATAAAATGCCCGTTTCGGTATCCCTGGGGCTCTGGTCTACCCTCATCATCTATCTAATCTCTATTCCCCTGGGTATTCGCAAAGCGGTCTCGGACGGCTCGCGCTTCGACGTCTGGACCAGTTCCGCCATCGTGGTGGGCTATGCCATTCCCGGCTTCCTGTTCGCTATCCTGCTGATCGTGCTGTTTGCCGGTGGCAGTTACTTCGAATGGTTCCCGCTGCGGGGGCTGACCTCCGCCGATTTCGAGCAGATGACCTGGTACCAGAAGATCGGTGACTACTTCTGGCACCTGGCCCTGCCGGTAACCGCCAACGTCATTGGCGGCTTTGCCACCCTGACCCTGCTCACCAAGAACTCCTTCCTGGATGAAATCGGCAAGCAGTACGTGGTTACGGCCAGGGCCAAGGGCCTTGAGGAAAAACAGGTGCTTTACGGCCATGTATTCCGTAACGCCATGCTGATTGTGATTGCCAGCCTGCCCGGGGTACTGGTGTCGCTGTTCTTTACCGGTTCCCTGCTGATTGAAGTTATCTTCTCCCTGGACGGGCTGGGCTTGCTGGGTTTCGAGGCCGCCCTCAATCGCGATTACCCGGTCATCTTCGGAACGCTGTACATCTTCACCCTGATGGGCCTGGTCCTGAAGCTGATCAGCGACATCACCTACGTACTGGTAGACCCCCGTATCGACTTTGAAAGCCGGGAGGGTGCGTAGTGCCAACACTCTCTCCCATACAGAAGCGACGGCTTCGTAACTTCAAGGCCAACCGGCGCGGCTACTGGAGCCTGTGGTTGTTCCTGCTGCTATTTGGCCTGTCCCTGGCCGCCGAGCTGATCGCCAACGACAAGCCGTTGATGGTGTCCTATCAGGGCGACTGGTATTTCCCGGTAGTACAGAACGTACCGGAGGAAACCTTTGGCGGCTTCCTGCCCACCGAAACGGACTACCGGGATGATTTTATCGCCGGGGAAATCAACGCCAACGGCTGGATGATCTGGCCGCCGATCCGCTTCAGCTACAACACCATCAACTACGACCTGGATGTACCGTCACCAGCGCCCCCCAGTGCCGAGAACTGGCTGGGTACCGATGACCAGGGCCGGGATGTCGCCGCCCGCGTTATCTATGGTTTCCGGATTTCCGTGGTGTTCGGCCTGACCCTCACCATTGCCAGCTGTATTGTAGGCGTGATCGTGGGGGCCATTCAGGGCTATTACGGCGGTAAGGTTGACCTGTTCGGGCAACGGTTCATCGAAATCTGGTCCGGCCTGCCCATGCTCTACCTGCTGATTATCCTGTCAGCCATTGTGCAACCCAATTTCTGGTGGCTGCTGGGCATCATGCTGCTGTTCAGCTGGATGGGGCTGGTGGATGTGGTGCGCGCCGAGTTCCTGCGGGCCCGTAACTTCGAGTACGTGAAGGCTGCCCGTGCCCTGGGCCTGGAGAACCGTCACATCATGTTCCGGCACATACTGCCCAACGCCATGGTCGCCACCCTCACCTTTCTGCCCTTTATCCTGACCGGTGCCATTACCGGCCTGACCTCGCTGGATTTCCTCGGCTTCGGCCTGCCGTCCGGGTCGCCATCCCTGGGGGAATTGATCGCCCAGGGCAAGTCCAACCTGCACGCACCCTGGCTGGGCATTTCAGCGTTCGTGTCTTTGTCCGTAATGCTGACCCTGCTGGTGTTTACCGGTGAAGCCGTGCGTGATGCCTTTGACCCGAGAAAGAACTGATATGAGCGAACTACTGAACATCTCGGGGCTTTCCATCCGTTTCGACAAGGGCCCGCTGGTGGTGGATGACCTGTCGCTATCCATCAACAAAGGCCAGACCCTGGCGCTGGTGGGTGAAAGCGGTTCCGGTAAGTCGGTTTCCGCCCTGTCGGTACTGCGCCTTCTGGACGAGCGCCACGCCGACTATCCGTCAGGCAGTATCACCTATCAGGGCGAAGACCTCCTGAAGGCCCCGGAAAAACGGTTGCGGCAAATCCGGGGGCAGAAGATCAGCATGATCTTCCAGGAGCCCATGACCTCCCTGAACCCGCTGCACACGGTAGAGAAGCAGATCACCGAAACGCTGGAACTGCACATGGGCCTGCGGGGCGAGCAAGCCCGGGCGCGATGCATGGAACTGCTGGCGCTGGTGGGCATTCCGGAACCGGAACGTCGCCTCAAGAGTTATCCGCACCAGCTTTCAGGTGGGCAGAAGCAACGGGTCATGATTGCCATGGCCCTGGCCAACGAGCCGGAGTTACTGATTGCAGACGAACCCACCACCGCTCTGGATGTCACCGTACAGAAGCAGGTGCTGGAACTGCTGAAATCCCTGCAGCAGAAGCTCGGTATGGCCATGCTGCTGATTACCCATGACCTGAGCCTGGTGCGCCGGTATGCCGATAACGTGGTGGTTATGGAGCGCGGCAAACGGGTCGAGGAAGCACCGGTCGCCACCCTGTTTGAATCGCCATCCCACCCCTACACCCGCAAGCTGATTGATGCGGAGCCACCGGAACACCCGGTTGCGGCAGAAACCGGCGGCCCTGAGCTGATCAAAGTCGATAAGCTGAACGTGCACTTCCCCATCAAAAAGGACCTGTTTGGCCGGGTAAAAGAGAGCTACCACGCCGTTCGGGACGTGGCTTTCACAGTGCGCCCCGGGGAAACCCTGGGCATTGTCGGCGAAAGCGGCAGTGGCAAGACCACCATCGGCCACGCGTTGTTAAAGCTTACCGGCGCAACCGGCAACATCCAGCTGGGTGGCACCGACATCGGCAACCTCACCCAGAAAGCCTTCCGGCCCTGGCGCAAGCGTATCCAGATTGTGTTCCAGGACCCGTTCGGCAGCCTGAGCCCGCGCATGTCCATTGCCGAAATTGTCGGCGAAGGCCTGACGATTCACGACCCGGACAACCAGGACCAGCACGAAGCCCGTGTCATCCGGGCCTTGCAGGATGTCGGCCTGGACCCGGAAGCCAGGCACCGATACCCCCATGAGTTCTCCGGTGGGCAACGCCAGCGCATTGCCATCGCCCGTGCCCTGGTTCTGCAACCTGAGCTGATTATCCTGGACGAGCCGACATCCGCGCTGGACCGAACCGTGCAGAAACAGGTGATCGAACTGTTGCGGGATATACAGCAGCGATATCGGTTAAGCTATATCTTTATCAGCCATGACCTGGCCGTCGTCCGGGCATTGAGCCACAAGCTGCTGGTGCTCCATCATGGCAGCATCGTGGAGTACGGCGATGCGGAGAAGATCTTCCGGCAACCGGAACAGCCGTATACCCGGGAATTGCTGAACGCAGCCTTCTTCTACCAGACTACGACCAATTGACCGTTACCCGCGTGTACCCCGGTCGGGGATAATACGCGCAAATCACAGGAACACAGGGAGCAGATACCCATGGGAATTCTCAGTGGCAAGAAAGCACTGATTGTTGGCGTAGCCAGCAAGCATTCCATCGCTTACGGCATTGCCGAGGCGTTTGCCCGTGAAGGCGCCGAACTGGCCTTCACCTACCAGAACGAAAAGCTGCAGTCCCGCGTTGAGAAATTCGCGGAACAGTGGGGCAGCACCATCACCCTGCCCTGCGATGTCGCCAGCGACGAGCAAATCGAGAATGTGTTCACCGAGCTGAACAAGCACTGGGACAACATCGACATCATCATCCACGCCGTTGGCTTTGCCCCGGCCCACGAGCTGAACGGCAACTATGTGGATGTCACCACCCGCGAAGGCTTCAAGATTGCCCACGACATCAGCTCCTACAGCTTCGTGGCGCTGGCCAAGGGTGCCCGCAAGATGTTGCACGAAGGCAGCAGCCTGCTGACCCTGAGCTACCTGGGTGCCGAGCGTGTCCTGCAGAACTATAACGTGATGGGCCTGGCCAAGGCCTCACTGGAAGCCAACGTCCGTTACATGGCCGCCAGCCTGGGCGAAGAAGGCATCCGGGTGAACGCGATTTCTGCCGGCCCGATCAAGACCCTGGCCGCCTCCGGTATCGCCAGCTTCCGCCGTATGCTGAGCGAGAACGCCAAGCGCGCTCCGTTGCGTCGTAACGTGACCACCATTGAAGTAGGTAACGCCGCTGCGTTTATGTCGTCTGACCTGGCCTCCGGTATCACCGGCGAGGTTCTGTACGTAGACGCCGGCGCCAATATCTCCGGCATGGGTTCGCTGGACGACTGAGCACCGCCGTTGAAAAGCACTGCCAAATAACGCAGACTAACCAACTCACCGGCGGGCGGACAACCGCCTGCCGGCACCATTTGCGTTAATCTTCAGTCACCGGGGAAGCACTACAAGATGTCGGGCAAGAAACTGGAAAACCTGAACGTGGCCAGCCAGGAACCACTGATCACTCCTGAAGCCCTGAAAAGCGAACTGCCGCTTTCAGATACCGCTGCAGAAACCGTGGCCAACGGCCGTCAGGCAATCTACGACATCATGGACGGCAAAGACCACCGTCTGTTCATTGTAGTTGGCCCCTGCTCTATCCACGACGTGGACGCGGCCCGGGACTATGCCGACCGACTGAAGAAACTGGCCGACGAAGTCAGCGATACCCTGCTGCTGGTGATGCGGGTTTACTTTGAAAAGCCGCGGACTACCGTTGGCTGGAAAGGCCTGATCAACGATCCGCACCTGAACGATACCTTCGACATCGAACAGGGCCTGCACATCGGCCGTCGCCTGCTGCTGGATATCAATGAACTGGGCCTGCCAACGGCAACCGAGGCGCTGGATCCGATTTCTCCGCAGTACCTGCAGGACACCATCGCCTGGTCTGCCATCGGAGCCCGTACCACGGAATCCCAGACCCACCGGGAAATGAGCAGTGGCCTGTCTATGGCTATCGGCTTCAAGAACGGCACCGACGGCAGCCTGGATGTTGCTGTTAACGCCATGAAGTCGGTCTCCCATCCTCACAGCTTCCTGGGCATCGACCAGCAGGGTAAAGGCGCCATCATCCGCACCAAGGGCAACAACTACGGTCACGTAGTACTGCGCGGTGGCGGTGGTAAGCCCAACTACGATTCTGTGAACGTTGCCCTGTGTGAGCAGGCACTGGAGAAAGCCGATCTGCGCAAGTCCATCATGGTGGACTGCAGCCACGCCAACTCCAGCAAAGACCCGGCCATCCAGCCGCTGGTAATGCAGGACGTTACCCACCAGATCCTGGAAGGCAACAAGTCTATCCAGAGCCTGATGGTGGAAAGCAACATCAACTGGGGCAACCAGTCTATTCCGGAAAACCTGGCAGACCTGAAGTACGGCGTGTCGGTGACCGACGCCTGTATCGACTGGGAAACCACCGAGAAAGCAATCCGCACCATGCGTGAAAAGCTCAAGGACGTACTGCCCAAGCGAATCGACTGATTCGATTCGCGAGGCATAAAAAAACCGGGCTCATTCAGCCCGGTTTTTTTATGCCTGATGTTTGGCCAAACTCAATATGGCTCGGGTTGTACGCCCAGCCAGTCCAGGCGGTTGCGCAGGGTGACCACCTCGCCAATAATCACCAGCGTGGGCGCGGCCACTTCCCGGTTTTCGATGATACCCACGATGGTCTCCAGCGTACCGGTAATGACTTCCTGCTCCGGCGTGGTGCCCTTTGACACCAGTGCAACCGGCATATCCGGCGCCATGCCGTGGGCGATCAACTCCCGACTGATAATCGGCAGGCCCACCAGCCCCATGTAGAACACCAGGGTCTGGCTGGTCTGCACAAAATCAGCCCAGGGCAGATCACAACTGTCGTTCTTCAGGTGGCCGGTAATAAACCGGACCGACTGGGCATAGTCCCGATGGGTCAACGGAATTCCCGCGTAGGCCGAACAACCAGAGGCGGCGGTGATACCCGGCACGACCTGAAACCGCACCCCGGCCTGGGCCAGGGTTTCGATTTCCTCGCCACCACGGCCGAAGATAAACGGATCGCCGCCCTTCAGGCGTACTACCTTATGCCCTTCACGGGCCAGGTCCACCAGGCGCTGGTTAATCTGATCCTGCGGCAGGGTATGGTTAGCACGCTGCTTGCCGACATGGATCTTCTCGGCAGTTTCCGGAATCAGCGCCATGATTTCCGGTGACACCAGGCGGTCGTACAATACCACTTCCGCGTTGGTAATCAGCCGCCAGGCTTTCAGGGTCAGCAACTCGGGGTCGCCGGGCCCGGCGCCCACCAGGGCAACCTCTCCGGCAGAGTTGTTCGGGTTTTCGGTAATCGGATTCGCCCGATACCTTGGTGCGGCAGAGGCCACACCAATCGCTCCTGGCGATGGAGTACCTTCTTTATTCTGGCTCATTGGATTCTGTCCAGGCCTCTCATATACGGCTTCAGCACTTCCGGAACGAGGATGCTGCCGTCCGCCTGCTGGTAGTTTTCCATCACCGCAATCATGGCACGGCCCACCGCCAGGCCGGAGCCATTAAGGGTGTGTACCGGCTCCGGCTTGCCGGTTTCCGGGTTGCGCCAGCGGGCCTGCATACGGCGGGCCTGGAAATCGCGGGTATTGGAGCAGGAAGAAATTTCACGGTACTTGCCCTGCCCCGGCAGCCACACTTCCAGGTCGAAGGTCTTGGCCGCAGAGAAGCCCATATCGCCGCCACACAGGGTCATCACCCGGTACGGCAGTTCCAGAAGTTGCAGCACTTTCTCGGCGTGGCCGGTGAGCTGCTCCAGCGCCTTGGCGGAGTCTTCCGGGCGCACCACCTGAACCAGCTCTACCTTGTCGAACTGGTGCTGACGAATCATGCCCCGCACGTCGCGGCCGTAGGAGCCGGCTTCGCTGCGGAAACAGGGTGTGTGGCAAACCAGGCGCAGCGGCAGCTCCGCATCATCCAGAATGGTGTCAGACACCAGGTTGGTGGCCGGCACTTCCGCCGTGGGAATCAGGTACAGCGGGTTGTCACCGGCCGTGCGGAACAGGTCTTCCTCGAACTTCGGCAACTGACCGGTACCAAACAGGGTATTGGCATTCACCAGGTACGGCACATAGGCCTCGGTGTAACCATGCTCTTCGGTGTGCAGGTCGAGCATGAACTGGGCCAGGGCCCGGTGCAGACGGGCCAGCTGGCCGCGCATAACGGCAAACCGGGAATGGGCCAGCTGGCTGGCTTTCTCGAAATCCAGGCCTTTCAGGTCTTCACCCAGTGCCACGTGATCTTTCGGCTCAAAGTCGAATTCCCGGGGCGTGCCCCACAGGCGGGTTTCGACGTTGTCGTCTTCATTCTTGCCCGCCGGAACGTCTTCGTCCGGCAGGTTTGGAATTCCGGCGAAGAAGGCATTCAGGGATTCCTGGACGGAACGCAATTCGTCTTCCGCTTCAGCCTTCTGGCGCTTCAGGTTGTCCACTTCCTCCAGCAAAGGCTTGATATCCTCGCCAGATGCCTTGGCCTTGCCGATGGACTTGGAACGCTTGTTCTGCTCGCTCTGCAGTGTTTCCGTACGAACCTGGATGGCTCGGCGGCTTTCCTCTAACCGTTCGAAGGTAGCCACATCAAACTCGAAGTTCTTAATGGCCAGCCGGCGGGCGATTTCTTCAGTCTGGGTACGGACACGTTTCGGATCGAGCATGATCTTCCTGAATTTTCCGGTTAACGAATGAATTAGAATATAGCGGCATTATACCTGCCGGAGTGCTGCTGGCCACCTTCTGCCCTGCGCCCGCCACAAATTCAGTAAACCGGGGGTATCAATAGCGCTTTTTCGGGCTCTGGGCATCCAGGGCGTCGAGCCGTTGGCGTTTTTCGGCCAGCTTGATTTCCAGCCCGCGCATCACCGGTTCGTAATAACGGCGCTGGTGGATGGCTTCCGGCAGGTAGGATTCGCCGGCGGCGAAGGCATCCGGCTCGTCATGGGCGTAACGGTATTCCTCGCCATGGCCCATGCTTTTGAGGAGCTTGGTCGGGGCATTTCGCAGGTGTACCGGCACTTCATAATCCGGGTCTTTGCGAATGTCGGCCATGCACTGGTTATAGGCCTTGTAGACCGCATTGCTCTTGGGCGCCATGGCCAGGTAGGTAACCGCCTGGGCCAGGGCCAGTTCCCCTTCCGGAGAGCCGAGCCTTTCCTGTGCGTCCCAGGCCTGCATGGTGATCTGCAGCGCCCGGGGGTCCGCGTTGCCGATATCTTCGCTGGCGATGCGCACCAGCCGGCGCGCCACGTAGAGGGGATCGCAACCGCCGTCGAGCATCCTGCACAGCCAGTACAGGGAGCCGTCGGGGTTGGAGCCACGCACGGATTTGTGCAGGGCGGAGATCTGGTCATAGAACACGTCGCCACCCTTATCGAAGCGGCGCAAACTGGTTTGCAGCACCTGTTCCAGGGTGGCGGCGGTAATGCGACTGGATTCGGGGCCTTCCGGGTCTGCCAGGTCGGCCGCGACTTCCAGGATATTCAGGGCGCGGCGGGCATCGCCACCGGCGGATTCGGCCAGGGTGTCCAGTACGTCTTCATCAATCAGCAGCCTGCCGCCAAAACCGGCGTCACTGGTGAGCGCCCGGTGCAGGAGTTGCAGGATGTCATCCCGTTCAAGGTTTTTGAGCACGTAAACCCGGGTGCGGGATAACAGGGCGCTGTTCAGCTCGAAGGAAGGGTTTTCCGTAGTGGCGCCCACAAAGATAAAGGTGCCGTTTTCGATATGGGGAAGAAACGCGTCCTGCTGGCTTTTGTTGAAGCGGTGTACTTCATCCACAAACAGCAGGGGTTCCCGCCCCTGGGATTGTTTGCGATTGCGGGCCCGCTCCACCACTTCGCGGATTTCTTTCACCCCGCTAAGTACGGCAGACAGGGTTTCATAGGAAAGCTCGCCAACATTGGCCAGCAACCGGGCAAAGGTGGTTTTGCCCACCCCGGGCGGCCCCCAAAGGATCATGGAGTGCAACTGGCCCTGTTCTACGGCCCGGCGCAGGGGTTTGCCGGGGCCAACAAGGTGCTTCTGGCCTACGTAGTCATCAAGGGTTGCCGGCCGCATGCGGGCGGCCAGCGGCTGGAAACCGGCTTCAGTCTGAAACAGGCTGTCCTGCATCAGACGCCGTCCCGGATAACATCAACCTCCTCCGGGTATTCCAGCCGGAAGGCGCTGCGTTCAATGTCTTCGTTCAGGCGGATCTCGTCAAAGCTGAGAATGCTCATCTGGGACAGGGAATCCTCCATGCGCATTTCCTGCAGTTCGCCATCGTAGAAGCTCAGGCGCAACGAGGTGAACAGCGAATCGGCGCTGCGAGGCTCCAGGGTAAATTCCCGGGTATCTTCCCCGATACTGCGGCCAGACACCCTGTAGCTCTCATTCAGGTTACCCACTTCGCCACTGAGCAACAGCGCCGGGGTGGTCTGGATACGATCGTCCAGGGTATGGATGGTTACCTGCTCCAGGTCCGGATCGTAAACCTCCACTTTTTCACCATCACTGACAATGAACTGGGACAGCGGCGCACCGGTTTCCCAGTAGAACAGGCCCGGGCGCTTGGCCTTCAGGTTGCCCCGGGTTTCCTGCACGCGGCCACCGCTGGAGTCCACCACAATCTGGATAAACCGGGCCTGGTAGGTTTCGTAGCTGCGCAGCATGGCGGACAGCTGCTCTGCCGCTTTCAGGGATTCCTGCTCGCTGTCGGCCAGGGCCGGTGCTGCCGAGCCAAGGGCCGTCACCAACGCGAACCCGGCCAGCAGTGATCTGATCATAGTACCCTTCAAAGCACCTAGCATAGTTAATCTCCTAGTCTCGTGGCGGCGGGGGCGCCAGCACTTCACGTGCGCCATTGTGTCCCGCCGGACTGACCACACCGGAAGCTTCCATGGCATCCACCAGATTGGCGGCCCGGTTGTAGCCGATTTTGAATTTACGCTGCACCGACGAGATCGACACCCGCCGGTTTTCTGTGACAAAGGCCACCGCCTCGTCAAACAGGGCATCCCCTTCGTCTCCACCGCCCCCTTCAGAGAGGGTTGGAACGCCCGGCAGATTCTCGCCCTCGGCACCATTAAGAACGTCGTCCACGTATTCTGGTTCGCCCCGGGCTTTCCAGGCGCTGACGACCCGATGCACTTCGTCATCGTCCACAAAGGCGCCGTGAACCCGAACCGGCAGGCCGGAGCCCGGCGGCAGGTACAGCATGTCACCGTGGCCGAGCAGCTGCTCTGCCCCGCCCTGGTCCAGTACTGTGCGTGAGTCGATCTTGGACGACACCTGGAACGAAATCCGGGTCGGGATGTTGGCCTTGATCAGGCCGGTAATCACATCCACCGACGGCCGCTGGGTGGCCAGGATCAGGTGGATACCCGCCGCCCGGGCTTTCTGGGCGATACGGGCAATCAGCTCTTCCACCTTCTTGCCGACAATCATCATCATGTCGGCGAATTCGTCGATCACCACCACGATAAACGGCAGGGTGTCGAGTTCCGGGCGTTCCTGCTCGTCATTGGCCAGGTATTCGTCCGGTTTCCAGAGCGGATCCAGCAAAGGTTCGCCTTCGGCGCGGGCATCCTTCACCTTCTTGTTGTAACCGGCAATGTTACGCACGCCCAGATTCGCCATCAGGCGGTAGCGGCGCTCCATCTCGGCCACACACCAGCGCAATGCGTTGGCGGCTTCTTTCATGTCGGTTACGACCGGCGCCAGCAGGTGGGGAATGCCGTCGTAGATGCTCAGTTCCAGCATCTTCGGGTCTACCATGATGAAGCGGACTTCTTCCGGAGTCGCCTTAAGCAGCATACTCAGCAGCATGGCATTGACACCCACAGACTTACCGGAACCGGTAGTACCGGCCACCAGCAGGTGAGGCATCTTGGCCAGGTTGGCCACCATGGGGTTGCCACCGATGTCGTTACCCAATGCCAGGGTCAGCGCAGACGACGATTCGGTGAATACCCGGGCGCCCAGCACCTCGCTCAGGCGCACCATCTCACGCGCTTCGTTCGGAATCTCGATACCCACCACGGATTTGCCGGGAATCACTTCCACGACCCGAACGGCGAGTACCGCCAGAGAGCGGGCAAGGTCTTTGGCCAGGTTGGAAATCTTGCTGACCTTCACCCCGGCCGCCGGCTTGATCTCGAACCGGGTAATGACCGGCCCGGGGTTCACTTCTACAACCTCGACGGACACCCCGAAATCGGCCAACTTTTCTTCCAGCAAGCGGGACATGTGTTCCAGGGATTCCTCCGAGTAGCCTTTTTCTTTGTGCTCTTCGGCCGGGTCCAGCAGGGAAATGGGCGGAATCGGGCTCTCGATGTCCTCGAGGAGAGATGCCTGCTTGTTGGAAGCTTTCTTATCCGACGGTTTCTGCTCGTCTTTCTTGAACGGAGAAATCTTCAGGGACCGGCTGGCTTGAGGAGCCGGTTTGTCGGAGCTGAGAGCCGGCTCGGGCCGGGGCTCGTCGACTTCACGGGAGCTGAAGCTTTCCAGCTGCACCGGTTCCGGGTCTACATTGGCAAGGCCCTCCAGCCCGGGTTCTTTACGGACTTTCGGTGCAGGCGCCTTCTGCTCTCTGTTGGCGACCTTGGCGCGGCGGCGGAACAGACGGTTCCACCAACGCCCGGATTTTGGTTGGGTGCTGTCCGCACCTTCATCAGCCACCTTGTCCCGAATAACCGGCGGTTCGGGTTCCGGCTTTGCGGGCCGTTCGGGTTTCTCGGCTTTGTTACCCGCGCGGGTAAACAGCGCCTTCACGGCCAGTCCGGCTTTCAGGGTTAAGGCCCCCACCTGGTCCATCAGCCGGAACCAGGACAAACCAATGGTGACCGTCAGGGCAAACAGGAAGATAGCAATCAGCAGCAGTGTAGTGGCTGGCAAGTTAAAGAAGCGCACCATGGCTTCCGACACCGCCATGCCCATGACACCACCGGAGGATTCCCCCAGCCCGAACACCGAATACAGGGACAACAGGCTGGTGGCAGAGAGCAGGATCAGCAGGAAGCCACCGAAGCGCACCATGAACAACGGCCAGTGCAGATCCAGTGACTGGTTACGCAGGCGAATAAGCATGACCGCATAACCGGCAATCATGGCGGGAAACAGCCAGGAAACATGGCCGAAGAAATCCATCAGCAGGCTAGCCAGCCAGGCGCCGGTACGCCCTGCGTAGTTCTGTACGCTGGTGTCGTGGCCGATACTGGCCCAGCCGGGATCAGACGGGCTGAAGGTAAACAGGGCCATGGCCAGATAGATGCAAAGCACTATCAGGCCGATGACAGCCCCTTCACGGGCGCCCTGTGCCATCAGGCGGCGAAAGCGTTTCTGTTTTTCCGTCAGCTCGGCTGATACTGCTTTTTTCGCTTTAGCGGATTCCGCCATGAATGCCCAAACCGTCAGTGAGTTTAATCTTTCAGTGCCTGAAAACCTCGATCCAGATCGGTTTTCAGGTCATCTATGGCTTCTATGCCAACAGACAACCGAATCAGGTTTTCGGTGATGCCTGCCTTGGCCTTGTCTTCCGGCGCCAGCCGCCCGTGGGTGGTGGTTGCCGGATGGGTGATGGTGGTTTTCACATCGCCCAGGTTTGCGGTGATGGAAATCATCCGGGTGGCATCGATAAACCGCCACGCCTGCTCCCGCCCGCCTTTCACCTGGAACGACACCACACCGCCAAAGCCATCTTGCTGGCGTTTGGCCAGCTCGTGCTGGGGATGGCTTTCCAGGCCGGCATAAAACACCTTTTCCACCTCCGGCTGCTGTTCCAGCCAACGAGCCAACTCTAACGCATTGGCACAGTGAGCTCGCATACGAATCGGTAAGGTTTCCAGGCCCTTCTGGAACACCCAGGCGTTGAACGGGCTCATGGTGGGGCCGGCAGAACGGATGAAACCGTAAATTTCGTCCAGGTACTTTGCCGGACCAACAACCACGCCGCCGACACAACGGCCCTGACCGTCCAGGTACTTGGTGGCCGAATGCACTACCAGGTCTGCGCCATGTTCCAGCGGGCGCTGGAGCACCGGGGTGCAGAAGCAGTTATCAACCACAAACAGGGCATCGTTGGCATGGGCCAGTGCCGACAGTGCAGCAAGATCGGCCACATCGCACAAAGGATTCGAAGGGGTTTCGATAAACAGCATGCGGGTTTCCGGCCGCACCGCGGCCTGCCACTGCTCCATATCGGTCAGGGACACAAAGGTGGTTTCCACCCCGAATTTCGCCATGTACTTCTGGAACAGCACGTTGGTGGTGCCGAACACGCCCCGGGAGCAAATCACATGGTCCCCGGCTTTCAGCAGCGCCATACAGGTGCTGAGAATCGCCGCCATGCCGGAGGCGGTGGCGACGGCTTTCTCGCCGCCTTCCATCGCCGCAATCCGGCCTTCGAAGGCCTGCACCGTGGGGTTGGTAAAGCGGGAATAGATGTTACCCGGCTCCTCGCCTCCAAAGCGCGCCGCCGCCTGGGCGGCACTGCCGTAGACAAAGCTGGATGTCGGGAAAATCGCATCACTGTGTTCCAGCTGCCCGGTACGGATCTGCCCTGCCCTGACCGCCAGGGTGTCCACAGACATGCCGTCCAGGTCCGATTCCGGAATCCAGAGCTGTTCTTCGCGGCCGTAAGTCATCGGGTTCTCCTGGTGCTAGCGTCAGTCTTCATCATTGTGCAGGTCGATAATACCGTTATCTTCGTCCATCACCTGGCCACCGGAACGCTTGGTGTCGTTGCGCAGGTCTTCCAGGCGCGCCAGGTAGGCGGCATCGACATCACCGGTCACGTATTCGCCGGTAAATACCGAACATTCCCAGCCATCGATATCATCGTTAACGTCGTCCACACAGGCCACCAGGTCTTCAAGGTCCTGGTATACCAGCCAGTCAGCGCCAATCAGGTCGCGAACTTCCTCAACCGTGCGGTCGTGGGCAATCAGTTCATTGGCAGACGGCATGTCGATGCCGTACACGTTCGGGTAGCGAACAGGGGGCGCGGCCGAGGCAAAGTAAACGTTACGGGCGCCGGCGTCCCGGGCCATCTGCACGATTTCCTTACAGGTGGTGCCGCGGACAATGGAGTCATCCACCAGCATCACGTTCTTGCCGCGGAATTCCAGGTCAATCGGGTTCAGCTTCTGGCGCACGGACTTCTTGCGCATCTTCTGGCCCGGCATGATGAAGGTACGGCCGATGTAACGGTTCTTGATGAAGCCTTCGCGGTACTTCACGCCCAGCTGGTAAGCCATCTGCATGGCAGAGGTACGACTGGTGTCGGGAATCGGAATCACCACGTCGATGTCATGTTCCGGGCGTTCGCGCAGCACTTTATCTGCCAGCACTTCACCCATGCGCAGGCGGGCCTTGTACACAGATACGCGGTCCATGATGGAATCCGGGCGGGCAAAGTAAACGTGCTCGAAAATACAGGGGTATAGCTTGGGCGCCTCGGCGCACTGCTCGCTGTAGAGGGTGCCGTCGGTTTCAATATACACCGCCTCGCCCGGTGCAATGTCGCGCACCATGGTGAAGCCGGCCGCGTTCAGGGCCACGCTTTCAGAAGCGATCATGTATTCCTTCTGGCCGTTTTCGTTCTCGCGCACGCCGTAGCAGGCCGGGCGGATACCGTTGGGATCACGGAATCCGACAATACCGTAGCCGGTAATCATGGCGATAACGGCATAGGCACCGCGACAGCGCTTGTGCACGGCCCGCACCGCCGAGAAGATCTCATCCTTGGTGGGGTTCAGCTTGCCCTGCTTCTGCAGTTCGTGGGCGAACACGTTCAGCAGGACTTCGGAGTCTGAATTGGTGTTGATATGGCGCAGGTCGGTGCGGAACAGGTCCTCGGCAAGGTCGTCGGCGTTGGTGAGGTTGCCGTTATGGGCCAGGGTAATGCCGTAGGGGCTGTTCACATAGAACGGCTGGGCTTCTGCCGAGCTTGAGCTGCCGGCAGTCGGATAACGGACATGGCCGATGCCCACGTTACCCGCCAGGCGGCGCATGTGCCGGGTGTGGAATACATCCCGAACCAGCCCGTTGTCCTTGCGCAGGTAAAACCGGTTGTCCTGGAAGGTCACAATTCCCGCCGCATCCTGGCCACGGTGCTGAAGAACGGTCAGCGCATCGTAAAGCAGCTGATTAACGTTGGAAGTACTGACAATACCGACAATGCCACACATGGCTGGGCAACTCTCCGAGTGTTAGAACTGAATGTTATCGGGATGCAGACGCGGGTTGCACGTCTTCGATTTCGTTAGCAGGTACGGGTTGTTCCTGCGCTTTGTCTGCCGGCCCGAGAAAACGGGCAAATTCATCCCCCAGTGTCCGGCGTGACCAGTCTTCGACTACTGCAAGCCGGTCAATCATCACTGAGGTTTTCCACCAGGTATCCTGTGCCAGCGGCGTGTATCGGGTAAATGCGATAGCGACGATAACCACCACCACGCCCCTCAGCAGGCCAAACCCCATGCCCAGCACCCGGTCTGTCGCGGACAAACCGGTGGCCCGGACCAGGTGGCCGATCATGTTATTGATGATCGCACCGATAATCAGGGTGCCGAAAAAAAGAATCGCGAACGCGGCGATCAGCCGCACTAACGGTGTTTCAACCGAAGATTCCAGCAGCGATTGCATCTGGGGGTGAAAGGTTCGGGCGATGATAAACGCGCCAATCCAGGTTAACAGCGAAAGGGCTTCTTTGACGAAGCCACGTTTAAGACTGATAACCGTGGAAACTGTAATGAGGGCAATGATGACCCAGTCAATCCAGATCAGCGTTTCCATGAACATCCCGGTGTAGAAAAGGAAACGCGAATTCTATCAGGAAACCGCACCGCACCAAACTGCAGAGTGCCCAAAACAGCGGTTGATTTCCGGCGCCGGCAGATTATTTACCGCCAGTGGTCACCAGGCTGTTCAGATTGAATTCCTTGTCGAGTACGGCCTTTGCCTTCCTGGCTTCAGCTTCGTTCACGAAGGGGCCGCTGAACACGCGGGTCAATTCGGTGTCACCACGGGTCACTTGCTGCAGGTGCGCTCCGTACTTCATCTCGATCACCTTGTCCCGCAGGCGACGGGCATTATCGGCGTTGCCGAAGCTGCCAAGCTGGACAATCCAGGCTCCCTCAAGGGTTTTGGAGAACTCCTTGGGTTGCTCGGGCTCACTGGCACTGGCCACCGGTTCGGTTGCCTGCTGTGGCTCTGGCGCTTGCTGTGGTTCTGCCTGCGAAGCTGTTTGTGCAGGAGTTGCTTCCGCAGTTGTTTGAGAAGCTGGTTCTTCAACTGTTTCCGCCACCGCGGCATCGGCCTCTGCAGGCTCTTCAACCATTCGGTAACCGACGCTCGAACCGCCTGCTTCAGGCTCTTCGAAATTCCGGGGATCCGGCTGGGCCGGCATATCCACTTCCGGGAACGGCGGCTCTTCGGGGATGGTGATCGGTGTGGACTGACGTTCCGAGTGCGGCTCATCAAAAATAATCGGGACAAAAATAACCGCCAGTGAAATCAGTACCAGCGCGCCGATTATCCGTTGCTTCAATCCATCCACCGTTGACGGCTCCCGTTCATTATCCGTTCACCACGATACTAACCGCCACCTGCGCCAAGTCCAAGCCCACCGCACGGGAATGGACAAAGTTTAAGAACCGGCACCCGCCAACTTCGCCCGGGCCTCGGCAACGGTATAGAAAGAACCGAACACCACGATACAGTCATCCGGACGGGCATTGGCGATAGCCGCATCCAACGCATGACTGACCGAGCCATAGCCCTCACCATCGGTGATGCCACAGGCGCGCGCATGGGAAACCAGCTGGTCAACGGCAAGGCCGCGGGGAACATCCAGCCCGGCGAAATACCACTGATCGGCCACAGACTTCATGGCCGTCATCACGCCTTCTACGTCTTTATCTGCCAGTGCCGCATAGACCGCATGCACCTTTGAGCCTGTAAGGCGACTGGCCGAGACCTGCCCGGAAAGCCAGCGCGCCGCATGGGGATTATGGCCAACGTCTGCCCGCACAAACGGACTTCTAGCGAGCAGCTCGAATCTCCCGGGAACACTGACCGTTCGGGCAATATCACCCAGCGATGACGGCGCCACATCTGGCAGCAACTTACGCGCCAGCACAACCGCTGCGGCAACACTTTGTACCGGCAGGGGGCCGGCCGGAAGCTTGATGTGATCTCCCGCTACGGTCAGTTCAACGGTATTGGCATCACCATTGGCCGGTGCCAGCTGGTAATCCCTTCCGGTTACCTGAAGGTTCACTTTCTGCGCGGCCGCTTGCTGAAGAACGGAAGCCGGTGGCTCCGGGTCGGCACACACGGCAAAGATTCCGGGCCGTAAAATGCCGGCCTTCTCAAAACCGATCACTTCCCGGTTATCACCCAGAAAGCCGATGTGGTCGATATCAATGGAGGTAATGACTGCGAAATCAGCATCGAGTACGTTCACAGCATCAAGCCTGCCGCCCAGGCCAACCTCGACTATCCAGTCTTCCACGCCGGCATCGGCAAATGCGACAAACGCAGCCAGGGTGCCGAACTCGAAATACGTCAGGGATACCTTGCCCCGGGCCTCTTCCACTTTCTCGAAAGCACTCACCAAGACCGGGTCTGAAATATCTGTGCCGTTCAGGCGAACCCGCTCGTTGTAGTCCTGGAGATGCGGAGAGGTGTAAGCCCCGGTGGTGCGGCCCGCTGCCTGTAACAGCTTTTCCAGGGTCGCAACTGTGGTGCCCTTGCCATTGGTACCCGCCACGGTAATGATCCGGGCATTGGGCTTGCGCGGGAACAGGCGGCGAAGAACCACCAGAACGCGGTCCAGGCCAAGGTCGATTTCGGCAGGATGGATGGCTTCGAGCCAGGTCAGCCAGTCCTGAACGGAAGCCCCGGCGCCGGGGCTGGATGCCGGCGCCGGAGAGGGATCAGTGCCCGGAGGGTTCATCTGTATCGGGTTTCTCGGTAATTTCGAATTCGATCGGAGCCTCGGTCCCCGGCTTCTCACCGCCGGTGAACTTGGCCAGCAGGTGGGCAATACGCTCACGCATGGTATGACGGTGCAGGATCATGTCGATGGCACCGTGCTCCAGCAGGAATTCGCTGCGCTGGAAGCCTTCCGGCAGTTTCTCGCGCACGGTCTGCTCGATAACCCGCGGGCCGGCAAAACCGATCAGCGCATAGGGCTCGGCAATGTTCAGGTCGCCCAGCATGGCCAGGCTGGCAGACACACCACCAAATACCGGGTCTGTGAGCACGGAAATGTAGGGAATGCCCTCTTCCTTCATGCGCTCCAGAACCGCAGCGGTTTTGGCCATCTGCATCAGCGACAGAATCGCTTCCTGCATACGGGCACCACCACTGGCAGAGAAGCACACCAAGGGAATGCGATGCTCGAGGGCCACATTGGCAGCCTGGACGAACTTCTCACCCACGACCTGCCCCATGGAACCGCCCAGGAAATTGAATTCAAAGGCGCAGGCAACCAGCGGAACACCCATGGTCGTGCCTTTGAAGGCCACCAGTGCGTCTTTCTCGCCCGTGGCTTTCTGGGCTGCCGACAGGCGATCCTTGTAACGCTTGGTGTCTTTGAACTTCAGGCGATCGGAAGGCTCGAGATCCGCAGCGATTTCCTCACGGCCGTCTTTGTCCAGGAAGATATCCAGCCGACGACGGGCGTTTACCCGCATGTGGTGGTTACACTTCGGGCAAACGTCGAGATTCTTCTCGAGCTCCGGCTTGTACAGGAAGGCGCCACACTTGGGGCATTTTTTCCACAAACCTTCCGGCACGCCGGTACGCTGCCGTGATTCCGAGCGAATCTTGCTCGGCATGATCTTTTCCAGCCAGTTACTCATGCTTTCATCCTGTCCTTTGATGCCTGGACGCCGTTAACTCAGGAGAGACTGTCCAGAGCCTCGCGCATCGGGTGCAACAGATCGGTCAGAGCCTTACGAAGACCGTCCGGATCTGTCTGGTGTCGGGCTATTGTATCCACCAGCACGCTGCCAACAATTACACCATCGGATACTCTGCCTACTGCGGCGGCAGTTTCCGCATCGCGGATACCAAAGCCGACACCCACCGGCAGAGCGGTCAGTTCGTGCACATGTGCTACTTTCCGGGCCACTTCGTCGACGTCGATGGTGGCAGAGCCGGTCACACCCTTGATAGAAACATAGTACACATAGCCGGAAGAGTGCTCACTGATTGCCCTGATTCGTTCATCCGTGGTGGTCGGCGCCAGCAGGAAGATCGGATCCAGCTTGCGCTCGGCGAACAGCGGGGCCACCTGATCCGCTTCTTCCGGCGGCAGGTCTACCGTCAGCACGCCATCAAGGCCCGCATCGGCAGCTGCATCGGCGAACGCCTCATAACCCATGGCTTCCATGGGGTTGAGGTAGCCCATCAACACGACCGGCGTGTCACTATCGGTTTTCCTGAACTCTTTCACCATACCCAGCACATCGCGCAGCGACGTGTTGAACTTCAGCGCCCGTTCACAGGCCAGCTGGATAACCGGGCCGTCTGCCATCGGGTCAGAGAACGGCACGCCCAGCTCGATGATATCGGCACCGGCCGCCACCAGTGTGTGCATCAGGCCCACGGTCTGATCCGGGTGCGGATCACCGGCCGTGATATAGGGGATCAGGGCCTTCCGGCCCTGCTCTTTCAGTGATTTCAGTACACCTTCAATTCGGCTCATGCCTGCTCCTGATACCTTCAGATCTCGATGCCATCCAATTGGGCAATGGTGTGAATATCTTTGTCGCCACGACCGGAGACATTGATGACCAGCATTTGGTCTTTATCCATAGTAGCAGCCAGCTTGAGTGCGTAGGCCACCGCATGGGCAGACTCCAGTGCCGGCATGATACCTTCAATACGGGTCAGTTTGCGGAAACCGTCCAGTGCTTCTTCATCGGTTACCGAAACGTAGTTGGCGCGGCCAATATCCTTCAACCAGGAATGCTCGGGCCCTACGCCCGGATAGTCCAGGCCTGCGCTGACCGAATGGGTGCCGGCAATCTGGCCATTTTCGTCTTCCATCAGATAAGTACGGTTACCGTGCAGTACGCCCGGGCGGCCGGCACACAGGGGTGCGGCATGCTGGCCGGTTTCAATGCCCAGGCCACCGGCTTCCACGCCGTAAAGCTCAACAGATTCGTCGGTCAGGAACGGGTAGAACATTCCGATTGCGTTGGAACCCCCACCCACGCAGGCTACCAGGGCATCCGGCAGTTTGCCGGTTTTCTCCAGCGACTGGCGACGGGTTTCACGGCCGATTACAGACTGGAAATCGCGAACCAGCAGCGGGTACGGATGCGGGCCAGCCACGGTGCCGATGATGTAGAACGTCTCATCCACGTTCGCTACCCAGTCACGCATGGCATCGTTCATGGCGTCTTTCAGGGTCTTGGTGCCACTCTCAACGGCATGTACCGTGGCACCCAGCAGTTTCATCCGGTACACGTTAAGGGACTGGCGCTTGACGTCTTCAGAGCCCATAAACACGTGGCATTCGAGACCCAGACGGGCACACACGGTAGCCGTGGCCACACCGTGCTGGCCGGCGCCGGTTTCCGCAATAATGCGTTTCTTGCCCAGGAAGCTGGCCAGCAACGCCTGGCCGATTGTGTTGTTTACCTTGTGGGCGCCGGTGTGGTTCAGGTCTTCCCGTTTCAGCCAGATCTGGGCACCACCGGTTTCCCGGGTCAGGCGCTCGGCAAAGTAAAGAGGGCTTGGACGGCCAACATAGTCCGCGAGATCCTTGTCGAACGTTGCCTGAAACTCAGGGTCGTCTTTCAGGCGCAGATACTCCCGCTCGAGCGTCATCAGGGAGTCCATCAGGGTTTCCGATACAAACCGGCCACCAAAGGCACCGAAGTGGCCTTTCGCATCGGGAAGCGCCTTGAGCATTTCTTCAGTCAGTTTTACAGACACGGTGAACCTCTTTAATGAATTCGGATAGTTTGGTGGCGTCTTTCCTGCCTTTACTCTGCTCTACCCCACCACTCACATCGACAGCCCATGGCCGTACCTGCTCGATAGCGCTGGCTACGTTAGCAGATGACAAACCACCGGCCAATATCAGGGGCAGCGGCCGTTGTTCCGGAATCAGCTGCCAGTTGAAGGAATGACCTGTACCGCCGTAACGGTCCGGATCCCAGGCATCCACCAGCAGACCACAGGCATTCTGGTAGTCCACGAAGGCCTGTTCGATCTGGCCGGCTTCCTGAACCCGGACCGCTTTAATCCAGCGCCGGCCGAAAGAGGCGCAGAATTCCGGCGTTTCGTCGCCGTGAAACTGCAGCAAGTCCAGCGGCACCTGTTCAAGCACCTGTTTGACGAACGCTGGCTCCGGATTAACGAATAGCCCGGTCAGCGTGACAAAGGCCGGAACGCTGGCCGCAAGTTGTTTTGCCTGCTCTGCAGAGACAGCCCGGGGGCTCTTGTCGAAAAACACCAGGCCAATGGCATCTGCACCGGCGCGAATGGCCGCTTCCACATCCTCTGGCCGGGTCAGGCCGCAGATCTTAACGCGGGTTGTCATGATTCCGTTACCGGCTGTTTCGGGTGAATATGGCTTGGCGGAATGGGCTGATTCGCCTCGACTGAAAACCAGGGACTGGCGAAACCGGGCCCGCACAGGGCTTTCGGAATACCATACCCGTCAGGATACCCCACATCCACCAGATAAAGCCCGTGTGGCGGTGCAGTGACCCCGGCAAGCTTGCGATCCCTTGCCTCAAGCACGTCGCCAACCCACTCCACCGATTCCTTTCCTGTGCCCACATCCATCAGGGCACCGGCTATATTCCGAACCATATGGTGCAAAAACGCATTGGCCTGCACATCAATTACGACATAACTGCCGCTTCGGGTTACCGAAATCCGCTCCATGTAACGAACCGGCGTACGGGACTGGCAGCCGGCTGCCCGGAATGAGGTGAAATCGTGCTCGCCAATAAGCGCCTGGGCGGCCTGGTGCATTCTGTGCTCGTCCAGCGGGCGAAAGTTCCAGCTCACCTGCCCTCGCTGGATTCCCGGCCTGACCGCGTGGTTGTAGATGATATACCGGTAGCGGCGGTAAACCGCAGAAAAACGGGCATGGAAGTCATCGACCCCGTTGCCGGCCCAGTGCACGGCAATGTCGTCGGGCAAGGCTGTGTTCATACCCATCACCCAGGACCTGAGGTTGCGTACCGAGGGAGTATCAAAATGGGCAATCTGAAAACTGGCATGCACCCCGGCATCGGTCCGGCCGGCACATACCAGGTCCACCGGATGATCAGCCACCTTTGCCACAGCCTTTTCCAGTTCGGCCTGCACTGATCGCACGCCGCTTTTCTGGAACTGCCAGCCATGGAAGTGCCGGCCGTCGTACTCAAAGGCAATGGCAACACGGCCGTTACCGATGGCGTTGTCTGTGGTCAGGGGTTGTGGAGTAAGAAACAAGGGTCAGCCCGGAATGATGTCTTCTGAAAAACAAAGCGCCGGCACAAAGGCCGGCGCTGTTGCCACGATGGAACTGATTATAACGGATCAGGAAAGATTTTTAAGGAGCTCCTGCGCCTCGGCTTTCTGATCATCGTTACCTTCCAGTGCAACTTCCTCCAGGATGTCACGGGCACCGTCGCTGTCACCCATCTCGATGTAGGCACGGGCCAGGTCGAGCTTGGTGGCAGCCTCATCGGTGCCGGCCAGGAAATCGAAGTCGTCGTCTTCAAGATCGCTTTCGTCGATATCCAGCCCGGTAGCGGGAGTAATCGCCTCGTCTGACGCGCCCTCTTCCGGCATTTCCGGAACTTCTGCGTCAGTGTCGGACGCCTCAGCCTCAGGCTCAACATCCGGCAAGTCGCCAAGAGGCTCTTCTTCGGTCTCCAGTTCCTGCAGGGCGTCTTCAAGACCCAGTTCTTCGTCGACCTCCGGGCTCTCGCTGTCTTCGGAGAATTCTTCCATCAGGGCCAGGTCTTCGTCGGAAACGTCCAGCTCCAGCTCATCAAGGGAAGAATCTTCAAGGTCCAGCTCTTCCAGGGAGTCATCCTCGCTGGATACTTTCTCCAGCTCGGCATCCAGCTCGTCCAGGAAGGATTCGTCCAGCGACTCACCCTCGAGGCCGAGGTCGATCTCTTCTTCAGCAGGCTGCTCGGAATCCAACTGGTCCAGGCCGGCATCTTCAGCGTCCAGTTCGAAATCGGAGAGATCGAATTCAACGGAATTGTCGTCTGCAGCGGCTTCAAATTCATCCGCCTTGAGCTCATCAGACAGGGACCAGTCTTCTTCCGGCTCCTGCTCCGGTGTCTCGAAAGAAAGCGCCTGCCCCGGTTCGTTATCCGCCAGACTGAAGGAATCAGAACGCAGCTGGGACTCCAGGTCATCAATGCTGGGCATGGACTCCGCTTCGTCCAGACGGCTGCGAATGGCTTCCGCTTCCTGCAGGGCGGACTCGTCTTCCAGCGCCGCTACTTCACCGTACTGCTTCTCGAAGGCATCACGGTCCTGGTTATCTGCATAGACAGACAACAGCTTCAGTCGCAGGTCTGCACGGCTGGGCTCGCGGGAAATTGCGGTTTCCAGGACTTCGATGGCCTGATCGTTACGACCGTAGGCAATGTAGGTCTCGGCTTCTGTCAGCGCATCGGCAGTTTCTTCCTGGTCGCTGCCGGCACCAGCCGCTGCGGGGCCAAGGTCTACCGAATCATCTGCTGAATCGTCTTCACCACGATTGAACTCATCATAGAAATCCTGCTCGCGCTTGGCGTTTTTGCGAGCCACCAGAAGCAGAAGCAGGAGCAACAGAATCAGGCCACCACCCAGCGCAATCTGGTACATCGGGTTGCCCAGAATGGTGTCCATCAACTGACCAAAGAAGCCTTTCTCTTTGGCAGGTGCAGTCTGGGACGGCTTGGGCTGAGGCTTGGTTTCTTTCTGAGCCGGGGCTACAGCCGCTGCAGGGGCGACAGCTTCAGCAGATTCTGTCGCTTCTGCAGACTCGGCGTCAGCACCAGACTGTTCAGCTGTATCAGCACCCGTTACGTCAGGCTGGCCAGAACCAGATGCATCGCCGCCGGTCGCGGGCGCCTCGGCGCTTTCACTATCGCCTTCAGCAGCACTGGCTTCCGCTTGCTCAGCGGCACCAGCCACTGCGGCAGTCGTGTCCGCGCTCCCTTCAGCCATACCAGCCTCAGTATCAGCACTTTCACCTTTCTGAGCCACAGCACTCTCGCCGGCCTGAGTCGCCGGTTCTTCTGCGGCAGCAGACTCCGTGGCCGCGGCGGTTTCACCATCAGCATTGGCATCCGCACCTGCGGCACCGGCCTGGGCACTGTCACCCTCGGCCGCGAGCGCCGCAGCAGCAGCTTCTTCCTGGGTCATACCCTGAAGTTCCGCCAACTGGCTATTCTTCAACTCGAGCAGGCGTTGCAGGGTCTGAACCTGTTCCTGCATATCCTGCAGGCGACTGGACAGTTCTTCGTTTTCACGACGAGTCGCATCCAGCTCTTCCATGGCAACGGCATTACCGGCGTCTGCACCACCAGCCTGTTCGCCATCTCCACCGGCTGAACCGCCTTCGTCATCGGTACGGGGAGAGGTTTCTTCCTCGGCTACCAGCAGTTTCAGTTCGTCGGTGCCGGCATTTTCAGCAGTCTGTGCCGGGGCCGTTTCAGCCTGGGCGGTACGGGTTGCATCAACAGGGCGCGGAGACTGGAATTCCTCGTTCTGTCGGGCAACAACACGATTGGCCTCGGCCTTGGTGCGGCGCTGAATCTGATCGAGGGTCGGTGCACGAAGTACCTGACCGCGCTTTAGCTTGTTGATATTGCCGTCGATAAACGCATCCGGATTGAGATCCTGGATGGCCAGCATCATTTGCTGCATGGACACAGAACTATCCGGCCTCATGCGCTGGGCAATCGTCCAAAGCGTGTCAGACGGTCCCGTCGGGCCAAAGCTGTCAGGCTGATAGCCCCGGGCCGGCGCTCGCTGAACAGCCGCCTCACGACGAATCGATTCCGCACTGCGAGTGGTGGTTTGACGTGCCGGCGCAGATGCCGCCGACGATACAGGCGCGCTCACCTGCTCCCGCACACCGGATTCCTCGGCATAAACCGGGGGATCAACCAGAACCGCGTATTCCCGCATCAGGCGACCGTTGGGCCAGGTCAGCTCCAGCAGGAAATTCAGGTATGGTTCACGCACCGGTTCACGGGACGACACGTTGATGGCAAGGTTGCCATCGGAGCCCGTTACCACCTCGAACTTCAGTTTGCTCAGAAACTGGTTCCGCTCCAGGCCTACCCGTTGATAAGCAGACTCCGGTGCCACATTGACGAATACATCACCCGGATCTACACCCGCACTCTGTCTGAGTGAGATTTCTGCGTCCAGGGGCTCATTCAGCCAGGACTGCAGTTCGATTTCACCGAGTCCCAGGGCCTGTGCCATGCCGGAGCCAAGCCCTCCCGCCAGCGCCAGGGCAACCGCAAGCTTGCGTACCTTCATGCTTTTTCCTTTCCAGTCTCCGTTATTCGTTACTGCTGACTTTCAACAGAATCGGACGAGGTTGGATGACGTTTCGTCTTGTTATTTCTCGTTTTTATATCGTAAGTCTAACTATGGTGGGGAAAGTATTGATGATAAGTCCCCTTTTATCAATCAATCAGCTGCAATCCTTGCACTGATTCCTGACCTGTCGGGCGGAACTCCTTACTGCCCTTGAAAATAACAGGGGCGGACGCTGAAATCAGCCTCCGCCCCCGACCGGTTTGCTGAAAACCGGACACAGTTGGCATTAATTGCCCCTGCGTAACATTTCTTAACGCTCTTGCAGAATCCGCAGCATGCGGCGCAGCGGTTCAGCGGCGCCCCAGAGCAGCTGGTCACCCACAGTGAACGCTGAAATGTATTCCGGCCCCATAGCCAGTTTCCGGATGCGCCCGATGGGAATACTCAGGGTACCGGTCACCTTGGTCGGGGTCAGTTCCTGCATGGTGGCGTCACGATCGTTCGGGATCACCTTCACCCAGTCATTGCCCTTGGCCAGGATGCCTTCGATCTCAGAAACCGAAAGGTCCTTCTTGAGCTTGATGGTCAGCGCCTGGCTGTGAGAACGCATGGCGCCAATGCGCACGCAGATTCCATCAATCGGAATCGGATTATCGCTGCGACCCAGAATCTTGTTGGTCTCAACGCCCGCTTTCCACTCTTCCTTGCTCATGCCGTTATCGAGTTGCTTGTCGATAAACGGAATCAGGCTGCCCGCCAAAGGCACACCAAAGTGCTCGGTGGGGAAATCGCCGGAACGCATGGTGTCGGTCACCTTGCGGTCGATTTCCAGGATGGCGGATGACGGATCGGCCAGTTCAGATTTCACGCTCTCGTTCAGGGCGCCCATCTGGTTCAGCAGTTCACGCATGTTCTGGGCACCAGAGCCGGAAGCCGCCTGGTATGTCATCGGGGAAACCCACTCGATCAGGTCCTGCTCCAGCAGGCCACCCAGGGCCAGCATCATCAGGCTCACGGTGCAGTTACCACCAACGTAGTCCTTCACGCCTTTATCAAGGGCGGAGTCGATCACGTTACGGTTAACCGGGTCCAGCACGATCACGGAATGATCCACCATCCGCAGGGTGGATGCGGCATCAATCCAGTAGCCTTCCCAGCCCGCATCACGCAGCTTCTGGTAAACCTCGGTGGTGTAATCGCCGCCCTGACAGGTCACGATCACATCCATGCCTTTCAGGGTATCGATATCAAAGGCGTCCTGCAGAGGAGGAACACCTTCCTTGCCTACGTCCGGGGCCGGCTTCCCTGTTTGGGAAGTGGTGAAAAACACCGGATCGATATCGGCAAAATCGTTTTCTTCACGCATGCGCTGCATGAGGACTGAGCCTACCATGCCACGCCAACCTACAAGTCCAACTCGCTTCATGTGCGACCTTTGAACCTCACATTATGCCCGCCCATTACCGTTATCGCTGGCAGGGACAGGATGGATGATCCCGCAGCGGCAGCATCGCGCCGCTGTCGGGTCTCGGTTTGCCGGATCAAGCCTGGCTTAAAGTGCGTTCAGTACCGCCTCACCCATTTCGCGGGTGGAGACCTTCTGGCCGCCGTCAGACATGATGTCTGCGGTACGCAGGCCCTGATCCAGCACCTTGCTGACCGCCGCTTCAATCGCTGCTGCGGCTTCTTCCTCATTCAGGCTGTAACGCAGCATCATGGCTGCACTGATGATGGTGGCCAGCGGATTGGCAATGCCCTTACCGGCGATATCCGGTGCCGAACCGTGGCAAGGCTCGTACATGCCCTGCTTTTCAGAGTTCAGCGACGCAGACGGCAACATGCCGATAGAGCCGGTGAGCATAGCCGCTTCGTCAGAAAGAATATCACCAAACATGTTGCCAGTCACAATCACGTCGAATTGCTTCGGCGCACGAACCAGCTGCATGGCGGCGTTGTCCACGTACATGTGGGACAGCTCCACATCGGGATATTCCCGCTTCAGGTCTTCCATGATTTCCCGCCACAGCACGGTCACTTCCAGCACGTTGGCTTTGTCTACGGAACACAGTTTCTTGCCCCGTTGCTGGGCCGCTTCAAAAGCAACCCGGCCAATCCGGCGAATCTCGGATTCTGTATATTGATAGGTGTTGTAACCCTGACGCTCGCCGTTCTCCAGCTCACGCACACCACGGGGCTGGCCGAAATAGATACCACCGGTCAACTCGCGCACGATCAGGATATCCAGCCCGGAAACCACTTCCGGCTTCAGGGAAGACGCAGACGCCAGCTGCGGGTACAGAATGGCCGGGCGCAGGTTGGCAAACAGCTGCAGGTTAGAACGCAAACCCAGCAACCCCTTCTCCGGGCGCTTGGCCATCGGCAAGCTGTCCCACTGGGGGCCACCTACGGCGCCCAGCAGAATGGCATCGGCCTTGCGGGCCTTCTCCAGGGTCTCGTCCGGCAGCGGAGTATCATTAGCATCGATGGCCGCACCACCGACCAACGCGCTGTCAAAACTCAGACCAAGACCAAACTGCTCATTAACCTTGTGCAGAACCTTTTCTGCCTCGGCAACAATTTCCGGACCAATGCCGTCACCCGGCAGAAGCAATACATTACGGGACATATCCAAATCCTTGTTAATCAGTTTCCAGCGTTAAACAGCCAGGGAGCCGTCTTGCGGCGAGCCTCTTCGTAGGCGCGAATGGTATCGGCATCTTCCAGCGTTACACCAATGTCGTCCAGACCATTCAGCAGACAGTGGCGACGGAAGTCATCCACATCAAAACCAAACGACTCGCCAGACGGCGTGGTCACGGTCTTGGCTTCCAGGTCAACGGTCAGCTGGTAGCCCTCGTTCGCTTCGGCTTCCTTGAACAGCTTGTCGACAACTTCTTCATCCAAAACAATGGGTAACAGGCCGTTCTTAAAGCAGTTGTTGTAGAAGATATCGGCAAAGCTCGGGGCAATGATCACCCGGAAACCGAAATCATCCAGCGCCCAAGGCGCGTGCTCACGGCTGGAACCGCAACCGAAGTTGGCCCGGGCCAGCAGTACACTGGCGTTCTTGTAACGGTCCTGGTTCAGCACAAAATCCGGATTCAGCGGACGGCCAGCACAATCCTGGTCCGGCTTGCCTTCGTCCAGGTAGCGCAGTTCATCAAACAGGTTCGGGCCAAAGCCCGTGCGCTTGATGGACTTCAGAAACTGCTTGGGAATGATCATGTCCGTGTCCACATTGGAACGGTCCATGGGGGCTACAATGCCCTGGTGTTGCGTAAATGCGCGCATGGTCTCTCTCCTGTGGCTCAGTGCATCAATTCACGGACATCGACGAAGTGGCCGGTTACCGCCGCTGCGGCAGCCATGGCCGGGCTCACCAGGTGGGTACGCCCACCAAAGCCCTGACGACCTTCGAAGTTCCGGTTGGAGGTAGACGCACAATGCTCGCCCTGCCCCAGCTTGTCGGCGTTCATGGCCAGACACATGGAGCAACCCGGGTCACGCCATTCCAGACCCGCCTCGATAAAGATCTTGTCCAGACCCTCCTGCTCCGCCTGCGCTTTCACCAGTCCAGAACCCGGAACCACCATGGCCTGCTTCAGGCTCGGCGCCACCTTGCGGCCTTTCACCACAGCGGCGGCTTCACGCAGGTCTTCAATCCGGCTGTTGGTGCAGGAACCGATAAACACGCGATCCAGCTGGATATCGGTAATCTTCTGGTTCGGCTGCAAGCCCATGTACTTAAGCGCGCGCACAATGCCTTCACGCTTGATGGGATCGTCTTCCTTCGCCGGGTCCGGCACATTGCCGTCGACTCCGGTTACCATCTCCGGAGATGTACCCCAGCTCACCTGCGGCTGGATAGCCGTGCCGTCCAGCTCAACCACCTTGTCGAAAACGGCATCGTCGTCGCTGTGCAGAGTGCGCCAGTATTCAACGGCCTTGTCCCAGGTCTCGCCTTTCGGAGAGAACGGACGGCCTTTCACATACTCGATGGTGGTGTCATCCACCGCCACCATACCCACACGGGCACCGCCCTCGATGGCCATGTTGCAGATGGTCATACGGCCTTCCATACTCAAACCACGGATCGCCTCACCACCAAACTCGATGGCGTAACCGGTACCGCCAGCGGTGCCGATCTTACCAATGATGGCCAGAACCACATCCTTGCCGGTCACACCCGCGCCAAGCTTGCCGTTCACCTTCACTAGCATGTTCTTCATCTTCTTCTGAACCAGGCACTGGGTGGCCAGGACATGCTCAACTTCAGAGGTACCGATACCGTGGGCCAGGCAACCAAAGGCGCCGTGAGTAGAAGTATGGGAATCACCACACACAATGCTCATACCCGGCAAGGTCGCACCCTGCTCCGGCCCGATCACGTGCACGATGCCCTGGCGCTGGTCCTTGATCTTGAATTCCAGGATCCCGAATTCGTCGCAGTTCTTGTCCAGGGTTTCCACCTGGGTGCGGGAAACCGGGTCCACAATGCCGTCGATGCCCCGATCACGATCGGTGGTCGGCACGTTATGATCCGGTGTCGCGATGTTGGCATCAATCCGCCAGGGCTTGCGGCCGGCAATGCGAAGGCCTTCGAATGCCTGCGGTGAGGTTACTTCGTGCAGCAACTGACGGTCGATGTAAATCAACGCGGAGCCGTCGTCCCGCTGTTTGACCAAATGGTCGTCCCACAATTTGTCGTATAAAGTCTTGCCCGCCATGGTTCTCTCTCACTCTCTGGGGGTTTCTGTTTCTACCTTGGATGGATCTATCTTACTCTTCCGCCTGACATAACCTCAATTCATCTTTTTCATCCATCGCATTCCCTTTGGTTATGCTCTATATTCCAGGTAATCCGGAGTTTGGCGTTAACTTCGATCCAACTCCGTGCCGGGCGCACGTTGGTGGGGTCCGCTTCCCAAAAGGCGCTCAAGCCATCCATGGGCGCTTGTCTCCGGCCATCCATGGCCTCCGAAACTTTTGGGAAGCGGACCCCACCAACGCGCTCGAAACGCCGTGCAAATGCCCACACCAGACGGCCTATTCAATTGTCCGCGGAGCGGCTTCAGGGCCCCCTCCCAAAAATGTGCGGAGCCATGGATGGCGGAGCCCAAGCGTCACACGGACGTGCCGAAGGAGCGTTTTTTGGGAGGGGGCCCTGAAGCCGCTCCCAGCTCCCCAACAAGAGGTAAGAAGCAAGGGGGTACATAGTGGATCCAAACGCACTGAAGGCATTCCTGACAATCGTAGACCAGGGTTCCTTCTCGGAAGCCGCAGAAGCGCTGCACCTGACACAGCCGGCTATCAGTAAACGCCTTGCGGCCCTGGAAAACCAGCTGGGCACCAAGCTGATAGAACGCGGCCACCGGGAAATCCGTGTCACCGAAGCCGGCGCCAGGCTGCTCCCCCACGCCAGACGCATCCTAGACGAAATCCATAACGCGCGTATGGCGTTATCAGCCGACGACGGCATCATCAGCGGAGAACTCGAAATCATCGCCAGCCACCACATTGGCCTGCACCACCTCCCGAACTGGCTGCGACGGTTCGTCAGTGACTATCCGGAAGTAACGGTCAGCCTGCAGTTTATGGAATCCGATGCCGCTTACAGTCAGATGCTCAAACGTAACGCAGAGCTGGCGTTTGTCACACTCAGTGACAGCATGGGAAGCGAGTTCGTGGTATACGAACAGTGGTCTGATCCTATGGCCTTTGTGGTGGGCGCCGGCCATGAGCTTGCAGTGGGTAAAAACGCCAGTCTTGAAGACCTGGCCCAGTATCCCGCGCTACTGCCAGACACCACCACGGCAACGTACCGGGCGGTCAGCCGTTTGTTTCTGGAAGCCAACCTTCCGCTCAAACAGCAGATCCCCACCAACTACCTTGAGACCATCAAGATGATGGCCAGTGTAGGCCTTGGCTGGAGCGTGTTGCCGGTGAGTATGGTGGATGAAAGCCTGCACCAGCTGGATACCGGGTTTCCGGTCAGCCGGGTGCTGGGGGCGGTGGGCCTGTCAGGCCGGCATCTGAGCCCGGCGGCGACCGCCCTGCTCGGTATTGTTCATGACGAAGAAGCAAACCAAACAACCTGATCCGGATAAACAACGGGAGACAAGATGGGCTTTGATGATTACCTGAAAATCCTGGCCAAGCACGATGGCTCAGACCTTTACCTGAGCACCGGTGCTCCGCCCTGCGCCAAGTTCCACGGTACCCTGAAGCCGATTGACCGAATGCCGATGCCCTCGGCCTGCCGCCGATCCTGAAAGACGTGGTGATGGCCAAGCGGGGCTGGTGCTGTTTGTAGGGGCGACCGGCTCCGGTAAGTCCACCTCCCTGGCGGCGCTGATCGACCACCGTAACAGCAATTCTGCCGGCCATATCATCACCATTGAAGATCCGGTGGAATACATTCACCGGCACAAGAAGAGCATCGTGAACCAGCGGGAAGTAGGCGTGGATACCCGCAGTTTCCAGAAAGCCCTGAAGAACACCCTGCGCCAGGCGCCGGATGTGATCCTGCTGGGCACTCCCACTATCAGCGAACTGATCCTGCGGGGCGAGATCGACGGCATCAAGGAGATCATGGAGAAGTCTGCCAACCTGGGTATGCAGACATTCGACCTGGCCCTGTTCAAGCTCTGGCAGGAAGGCAAGATCAGTGAAGAAGAAGCCCTGAAGAACGCAGATTCCGCCAACAACCTGCGCCTGCGCATCAAGCTGTACGGCCAGGATGGCTCGTCGGCGAAAGACAGCGCCAGTTCCGGCGGCCCCAGCGGCAGCGGGCTGTCATTGCAACTGGAAGACGACGAGGAAGATCCGGATCAATAAACCCCGGGTCAGGCTTCTTTCGGCGGGGGCTGCAGCCCCCGCCAGGTAACCAGGATGGCAACGGCCATTGCGACGGCACCGCCCCAGAACGCGGCCGAGGTGCTGTAGCCATCCACCAGGAACCCAGACATCCAGGCCCCGAGCGCGCCACCGGCGCCGAAGGTCAACCCGCTGTACAGCGCCTGCCCCTGCCCGTGGTGATGTTTGCCGAAGAAGCCCTGAATGTACTGCACCGAAACCGCATGCAAGGCGCCGTAAGACGCCGCGTGCAACAGCTGGGCAAAGATCAGCACCGGCACAAGCCCGGTGAGTTCGGCAATCAGCCCCCAGCGAATCATGGTCAACACCAGCGAGCCGATCACAATCTGGCGCACGGTAAACCGCGTCGACAGCCGGTGCATGACCAGGAACAGCCCTATTTCGGCAATCACCCCCAGTGACCACAACAGGCCGATCGACAGCTTGCCGTAGCCGTGTTGTTCCAGGTGAATACTGAAAAACGTGTAGTAAGCGCCGTGGGACACCTGCAGCAGGAAGTTCATCAGGAAGAAGGCCACCACCGCCGGATGGGTAACGATGGCTTTCAGGCTGCCTTTGGGAGCAGACTCTTTGCGTTCACCCCGTTCGGACGGCACCAGGAAGGCCGACACGGCAATGCCGGCGAAGACCGGCAGCAACAGCCAGGGCAAATAGCGAATCGGCACCAGTTCCAGCAAGCCGCCTACCAGCGCCACCGCACCGATAAAGCCCACCGAGCCCCACAGCCGAACCTTGCCGTAACGTTCTTTTTTTGAACCCAGCACCCGCAGGGTGATCACTTCATACAGCGGAAGAATCGCGTTCCAGAAAAAGGTAAACGCGAACATAACCAACAGCAGGCCGTAAAAGCCGGGCTCCAGAAACACTCCGGCAAAAAACAGGGAACCGGTGATGGCACCGAAGCGTACCAGCCTTACCCGCTGGCCTGTGCGGTCGCCCAGCCAGCCCCACACGCTGGGGGCCACTACCTTGGTCAGCTGAATGGTCGCCATCAGGGTGGCGATCTGCAGATAGGAAAAGCCCTGCCCCTCCAGGTAGAGGGACCAATAAGGCAAAAGCCCTCCAAGGAGGGCGAAGAACCAGAAGTAAAGGTTAGACAGCCGCCAGTAGATGGTAGCGCCTCCCGGTTATCAGCGCTGGCCGAGTACCGGCGTATCGACGCTTACATCACCATTCTGGCCGCGATGGCGCAGGTAATGATCCATCAGCACAATGGCCATCATGGCTTCGGCAATCGGCGTGGCCCGGATACCCACACAGGGGTCGTGCCGGCCAGTGGTGATCACTTCCACCGGGTTGCCATTCACATCGATACTGCGGCCCGGCAGGCGCAAGCTGGATGTGGGTTTCAGCGCAATACTCGCGACAATGGGCTGACCGGAGGAAATGCCACCCAGCACGCCGCCGGCGTGGTTAGACAGAAAACCTTCTGGGGTCATCTCGTCCCGGTGCTCCGTACCCTTCTGCTCCACGCAGCCAAAACCGGCGCCGATTTCCACACCCTTAACAGCGTTAATGCTCATCAGGGCATGGGCCAGGTCGGCATCCAGCCGGTCAAAAATAGGCTCGCCCAGCCCGGGCGGAACACCGTCGGCCACCACGTTGATGCGGGCACCAATGGAGTCGCCCTCTTTACGCAGCGCGTCCATGTAGGCTTCCATTTCAGGCACCTTGTCGGCATCCGGGCAGAAGAACGGGTTCTGGTGTACCTGGTCCCAATCCAGCTTCTCGATCTTGATGGGGCCCAGCTGTGACAAGTAACCCCGAATACGAATACCCAGACGCTGCTCCAGGAACTTGCGAGCCACGGCGCCAGCAGCCACCCGCATGGCGGTTTCCCGGGCCGAGGAGCGACCGCCGCCACGATAATCACGCACGCCGTATTTGTGGGTGTAGGTGTAATCGGCGTGGGCCGGGCGGAACTGTTCGGAAATCTTGGAATAGTCCTTGGAACGCTGATCGGTGTTCTCGATGATCAGGCCAATGGGCGTACCGGTGGTTTTACCCTCGAACACACCGGACAGAATCCGCACCTCATCCGGCTCCCGGCGCTGGGTGGTATGGCGGGATGTGCCCGGCTTGCGCAGGTCCAGGTCCTTCTGCATATCCGCTTCAGACAGCTCCAGCCCGGGAGGGCAACCGTCAATAATGCAGCCCAGAGCCGCCCCGTGGCTTTCACCGAAGGTGGTTACGGTAAACAGTTTTCCAAAAGTATTTCCGGACATAATTCAGCACTTTATAAAGGTTTTATAATAAATTACTTCAGCTGTTTCTGGCCTGCCATTCACGCAGGTCCCGGGCCGTGACCAGGAACACACCGTCGCCGCCATTCTCGAACTCCAGCCAGGTCAGCGGCAGGTCCGGATAGGCATCGTCCATCGCGCCCCAGGAGTTACCCACTTCCACAATCAGCAGGCCGTCTTCGGTCAGGTGATCGGCGGCACCGGCAATGATGCGGTGGGCAATATCCAGGCCGTCGTCGCCTGCGGCAAGGCCCAGTGCCGGCTCATGCTGGTATTCTTCCGGCATGTCCGCCAGGTCTTCCGCATCCACATACGGCGGATTGCTGAGGATGACATCATAGCGGCCCTCGATGTTGTCGAACACATCCGAGCGAACCGTTTGTACCCGCCCTTCCAGGCCGTGCATCTCGATGTTGGATTCGGCAACTGCCAGCGCATCTTCAGAGATATCCGACAGGTCTACTTCTGCCTCGTCAAACACCGTCGCGGCGCCAATTCCGATACAACCGCTGCCCGTGCACAGGTCCAGAATGCGCTGAACGTGCGTGCCGCCAAGCCAGGGCTGCAAGCCGTTTTCCAGCAGCTCTCCCAGTGGTGACCGGGGCACCAGTACCCGCTCATCTACGTTAAAGGGCATGCCCATGAACCAGCCTTCGCCCAGTAAATAGGCAATGGGCACACGCTCGTTAATGCGCCGCTCGATACGCTCGATGATCACCTCCCGCTCGCTGCGGGTCAGGCGCGCATCCAGGAACAGGTTGTTGTTTTCCAGCGGCAGGTGAACGCTGCGAAGCACCAGTTGCACGGCTTCGTCCCACACGTTATCGGTGCCATGGCCAAAGTACAGGGGCGAGGCAGCAAACCGTGAGGCGGCATAGCGCAACAGGTCGCGAATAGTCTGCAGGTCATCTACGGGGCTGGTCACAAAGTCGGTTTCCTGGTCGGTAAGTTTCAGCGCGGCATTATACGCTGATTAGGCCGATGGCTGCAGCTTTCCGCCCGCCTGCCATCACAGCGCCAGCGGGCCGGAACTGCTGCGACTGGCCTCAAAGCGGTCCAGGGCCGCGGTCATACGCTCACGCCCCAGCTGGATCAGCTCCGGCGCTTTGTGGAAGTCATAGCTACGGGACGCGTTCTTGGGAATGTTGATCAGCAAGTCCGGCGGATAACCGGCAATCTTGTACTGCACCAGGGCGCTCTGCATGGTTTCGATGGTCAGGTTCATCACATCAAACTTGCCAATGCCCAGCTTGTCCCAGTCGATGGTGTCGTGCTCTTCCCGCTTTTCCGCATCCGGGTGGTCGGCAGGCACCGGAGCCTTGGCCTTGGCCTCAATCGCTTTTTCCTGCGACTTTTTGGCAATCTCCCGGCTGATCTTCTGTTCCGGTGTTTCGTCCTCACTGCCCTTGCGGTTGGTGAGCGCTTTCAGGGCATCCCAGTCGAACCAGCGGGAAGCTTTGTCCCGGAGCGCATCCATCCACTCTTCCATATCGCCGCCGGTATCTTCTGCAGGCGTCAGCGCTGCGTCCGGAATTCGCTGGAGTTGCTCTTCCTCGCCCGCCAGGTTGACCGCCATAATCAGGTCTGCGTGGGCAGAGATGGTGGGAATAATCGGTAAGGGATTCAGCACCGCACCGTCCACCAGCACACGGCCGTCCAGCACCAGCGGGGTTACGACGCTGGGAATCGCGATGGACGCGCGAATGGCCTTGTCCAGGGGCCCTTCCTGGAACCAGATCTCCTTATGTGCCAGCAGGTCGGTCGCTACGGCGGTAAAGGGAATCGGGAGGTCTTCAATGCGGGTATCACCCAGAATTTCCCGCACGATGGAAAACACCTTCTCGCCCCGGATGGCACCGATGGAGCTGAAGGTAAGGTCCAGCAGCTTGATCACATCAAACTGCCCTAACCCGGTTACCCAGTCTTTGTACTCTTTCAGCTTGCCGGCGGCATACATACCGCCAATCAGGGCGCCCATGGAGCAGCCGGAAATCGCAGCAATCTTGTAACCACGCTCTACCAGCACCTCGATTGCGCCAATGTGGGCATAGCCCCGGGCGCCACCGCTACCCAGGGTCAAGGCAACGGTCTTGCCCTTTCCGGTCTTGCGAACATTGCTGCTGGCAGGCGCACTTGCAGGAGAAACATCAGAGCTTTTTATGACCGCACTGGCGCCGTTATCAACCGGTTTATCCTTCTGTGCCATGGCTTACCTCTTGATCACCAATACTTCGACACGATCACCACGACGATCCGGGTCTTCCACCTGCACCACGGGCCCTACCGTGACAATTCGAATCTGGCTGCGGGAGATTCCGGTTTTGCCCAGCACCTCGGCCAGGGCATCACCTGCCTGCCGGGCGCGCTCCAGGGCCGCCTCCAGACGCTCGCCGTCCTGCAGGGAGGAGAACGCGGCCAACACCACCTCGGCGCCCTCATCAGCCGCCCAGTCGGTCAGCCTGCGCCGGTCATCGGCACTGAAATCAAACCGATAGGTAACGCCACCGCTCCAGGGCACCACCACCGGCCCCTTCATTCGCCCGTTTGACGCTTCAAAGCCCGGAATGGACGCACCTGCGCCTACCTCCAGCTGCTCCACCCACACATACTCCCGCAGGTTACCGCGAGTGACGGTATACACCAGCGTGAGCCACTGGGTGCCGTTCTCGTCTTCCACTGCAGCGGCCACGTAATCCTGGCTGCCGTCACGGCCCAACAGGCGGGATTGCTGGAAAATCTGGTTGGCCCAGACGTTGTTGCGACCGCACTGGATACCGGAACACTGGTACAGAACGCTGGCGCCCCTGGCCCGGAGTTCCGTCAGGTAATGGTCCAGTGCAGCCTCGCGACTGGCATCGCGGTTGATCTCGAACAGCTGCCCCTGGCCAGACACCGGCAGGCGCGCCATTACATCGGAACGGATTTCGTTGCGAATCTCCCGCACCGGGCTGAACAGCACCAAGTGGCCGCTGGATTCAATCGCTGCGGTGTTCTGCAGCGACGATTGCGAGAACTGCACAGGGGCCTGCGCAAGAGCGTTTGCCTGGACAGCACCGGCAGACGCAAACAGAACTACGGCCGCCAAATATCTCAAAAAGCCACTGCTGGATCGGTTAAACATCAAAAAGAAACCTTTTTATGGCATCACTGACTGGCGTGGTATCGCCATCCAGGTGACAGTGGTGGCCGCCGGGAACATCCACCGTGGTCAGCTCCGGAATCAGCGCCGCGCGCTGGTCCAGCCCCTTCCGGTAAGTCAGCAGGCCTTCCTCGGCACGCACAAACAGCGCCGGGGTTTTAATGGCCGCCAAAGAGGCTTCCACCTGTTGCTCTGTCATCATCAAAGCCGTGGGGTGCCGCAACCTTGCATCGGTCTGCCAGACATACCCCACCCCGTAACTGCGCATGTTCCGGGGCACCAGCAAGCTGGCCGCCTCGGCACTCAGGGGGCTGAGGCCTCCCTCGCGAATTCGTGCTGCGGTTTCCACATCCGGATAGATCGCCGGCGGTGCCGAACCGTTACGCTTTTTCTGCAATGCCCGGCGCAGCTGGGGAATGGCTTCTTCCGCCGGGCGGCTAAGCGCCCCCAGGCTGTCGATCATCACCAGCCGCCGAACCCGCTCCGGAAAGGCCGCTGCGTACAAAGCACATACGATGCCGCCCAGAGAATGGCCGACCAGGTCTATCGGTTCTTTTTCGCTGTGCGGAAAATGGCTGTCGATCAGTTCGGAAAGGTCGGCCACATAGTCCATCAGCCAGTAGCTGTACCCCGACGGCCGGTGGCCGGACTGGCCGTGGCCTGCCATGTCGATGGCGTGGACCGGCGCATGGGCGGCAATTTCCGGCGCAAGGCGGGCAAAGCTCATGGCGTTATCCAGCCAGCCGTGCACCATCAGCACAGGTTGCCGGGTGGCTGCTTCGCGGGGCGGATGCCAGCTCAGGCCGGCAAGGGTGATGTTCTCGAGTGGCCAGTGCGCCTCCCGGCAGTCGGCCGGAACTTCGTGCCCACTGTCGGGTAACACTGTGTCATTCATGCAAGGCAGGTCCTACATGGTGTGGGTGGGGCGATCAGAGCTCAGGGAGCCGGCCAGGTAAGATTCAATCTTGGTGCGGGCGGTTTCATCATCACCGTTGAACTGCACACCAATACCGGCAGCCCGGTTGCCCTGGGCACCTTTCGGGGTAATCCATACAACCTTGCCGGCCACCGGGATTTTCTCCGGCTCATCCATCAAGGTCAGCAGCAGGAAAACCTCGTCGCCCAGCTGGTACTGCTTGTGGGTGGGAATGAACAGGCCACCCTGCTTTATGTACGGCATATAGGCTGCGTACAGCGCGGCTTTGTCGTTGATAGTCTGGGTCAGAATACCACTGCGTGCTCCGAATCCGGGCCCCATATCAAACACCTTCTTTTTTCTGATATTTCGCAATCATAGCAGCTGTTAACCGCTAAAGCTCAACCTGCGGCGCGCTTTCTGGGCATCAAATCACGCCAGGCAATCAACAGCTGGCTGGCCTCCAGTTCCGGGCTGGCATTATACACGGCGGCCTCCCGGCTCTGCCGGACCCGATCCAGCAATTCATGGGCCCGCCAGGGCGGATTGCTGCGGGCCAGGAACATCAGCATGTCTGCCGCTTCGGTATCATTGGGCTGACCGCCGGCGCTGCACCGGGCCAGGTCGGCGGCCCAGCTTTCGAACAGCCAGAGCGTGTCTTCCAGGCCGATGGTCTTGAAGCACTTCGCCGCATCACCCACGGTGACCTGGCCTTTCATAAACTGCTTGAAGGCCTCGAACGCCTTGTCCCGCAACCCCGGAAACTCTCCGGTGGCATAGTCCAGCGCCAACCTCGGCGCATTACCCGCCAGCATCAGGCTCTTGGCCAGCACCTCGGCTCCGGGGCGCTGATCTTCCTCCAGCCCGGATACCTGCGCCGCCAGCCAGTTCTGGGCCTGTTCTTCCGCCGGCACCGGAATGGTCAACGCCTGGCACCGGGAGCGAATGGTGGGCAGCACCGGCCGGCCACTTTCCTGCAACAGCAGCAGGGTGACATCCGGCAGCGGTTCTTCCAGGGTTTTCAGCAGGGCGTTGGCGGCATTGATGTTCAGCAGGTCTGCCCGGTCGACAATGGCCACCTTGTGATGGGCCACCTGGGGCGAACCCACGGCAAAGGTCGACAGTGCCCTCACCTGGTCCACCTTTACCATGCGGGATTTCTCCGGCGCGTAGATTCGCAAATCCGGATGACTGCCCGCACGCAGCAACTCACACTGCTTGCAGTGGCCGCAAGCCACCAGGTTGCCATTGCCCAGGTCTTCCCGGCGATCGCACAGCAACAACCCGGCAACAGCCTCGGCCCAGGCACGCTTGCCCACACCCCGTTCGCCGGCCACCAGCAAGGCGTGGGGCAGCCGGTCTTCCGCAAGCCGGTGCTGAACCGCGTGCCAGGCCTTGGTCAGCCAGGGCATGTCTTGGGCGATATCACTCATTGGGTGGAGTCCGTATTTCGGGTACTGGTTCCGGGCCATTGCGCCGTTGCCGCTTCATGGTGCGCAGCAACCGCTTCAAACGGCGGGTATCGTCGGCAGAGGCCGGCGCAGATGAAGCACTATAGTAATGATTGTTCACGGCCCGGGCAAAGACCCGCGCCGATTCAGACACAGCGGGAACCGCCCGGGACAGCCTTTGCGCCAGCGCCTCCGGAGTTTCACCAGCCCGCACCGGAACACCCACCTGCTCACAGAACCGGTGCCAGCTGCTGACCACCCGGCGGAACGCATCCTGCCGTGCGCCCCGCTTCACGCCCAGGGCAGACACCAGGCCGGCCACCAGCAACGCCAGGCCCACAATACCTGCAGTCAGGTAGCCCAGTTCCTTCATACCCACGCCACCGGGCAACCGGGACATCAGATCCATCTGGCTCTGGCCCTGATAACCCACCACCCAGCGCTGCCATTGGTAGTTGATGCGGTCCAGCTGTAGTGAGGCCCACTGCAACACCTGCAGATCGCTGTAACGCTGAGGCGAGATCAGTTCGTTCTCCAGGAATGAACCTTCGTCTGCCATGGCGTCCCGCAGCCCGGATTCAATCCGGCTAGGGGCGATGGCGGCAGTAGGATCAACCCTCACCCAACCGCGCCCTTCAAGCCACACTTCCACCCAGGCGTGGGCATCGTACTGGCGAACAATGTAATACTCGTTGTTGGCACCGGCGTCGCCGCCCTGGTAACCCACAACCACCCTTGCCGGAATACCCGCTGCCCGGAACACAAAAGTAGCTGCACCGGCATAGTGGGCACAGAACCCCCGCTTTTCATCGAACAGCAGTGCATCAATGCCATCTTCCGGCATGGCGGGTGGCCGCAGCGTGTAGAAATACTCCTGCTCCCGGAACCGGCGCATCAACTCCATCACCGTTTGTTCCGGGCTTAACTGCGAACCCAACTGCTGCGCCAGTTCCCGTGCCCGGGGGTTGCCCTGAGCTGGCAGCTGCAGGTATCGGCGTTGTTCCAGCGGTGACAACCCCTGCACTGCGCTGCTCGCCGCCACATTGCCCAGAGCCATCCGATAGCGCACAGAGCTGTCTGCCGGGCGCCGGAAACGGAACAGGTTTTGCTCTGCCTCTACCACGTTATCCGAGACAGCTTCGGAGCCATCCAGGGCGAACGCCCAGCGCTGGTCGGTAGGCTCCAGCAGCACATCGTACTGGTTCGGTTCCAGCGCCCCCACGCCGCCATCAATGGCTACGCGGCCCGGCCGGAAGAAACGCTCGGAATCGCCCTGGCGCCAGGTTTCGCCGTCCAGCCGATCCAGGATCAGCCCGCGCCAGTATCGGTCACGGTAATCCGGGGCATCACCACCGAAGGTCACCCGAAAGGCCCGTTCGCTGCTCTGGGCCAGGTTGGAGATATCGCCCGGGCGCATGGTGTCCGAAATCCCGCTCCGGGCCTGGCCAGACACCATGGGCACACTCCACAGCGGCGCCATGCGGGGGAAGAACACAAACAGCAGGATCACCACCGGCAGGGTTTTCAGCATCAGAAGGCCAAGGCGCTTCCAGCCCCGGCCGATGGCATTGGGCAGGTCCGGGGCGTTGATGGTTTGCAGCCCCACCAGCAACAACGCAATCGCCACAAAGTTCACCAACGCCCAGAGAATGTCCTGCCGGAACAGGAAGTTCACCGTGGCCAGGTACACCAGGATGAAGAACAGCACATAGAAATCCCGGGCACTGCGGGTTTCCAGCCATTTCAGCCCCACCGCCAGCACAAAGAACGAGGCGGCGGTATCCACCGTAAAGCGCCCCTGAACCGTGGCAATGTACACCGCCATCAGGATCAGCATGATACCGGTGCGCAACCAGCGCCCGGGCAAACGCACCCGCCCAATCTGCGCCAGCCAGCGCCAGCCGGCCAGCACCACACACGCGGCAATCAACCACACCGGCAGTCGATCCCACTGGGGCACAAGCAATACCGCAAAGGCCGCAATCAGCCACAGCAGGGCCTTACCGGGAATGGTTTCTTTCGGCGGGTCTTCGCGGCCACTGAACAGGCCAAAAGGCAGGGAAAGCTTCATGCCGCACTGCCTCCCCGTGCTGCCCGATCCAGTTTCCTGCGGGTACCAAAGGCCCTGGCATTCTCATCCCGGGGCTTTTCCTCGCCCCAGATAGCCAGCGCCCGCAGGCAACGTTCCACATGCACCTTGCCGGAATCCGGCTCGATCACCTCACCGGGCAGGTTCAGGCCAAAACGGGCGCCCTTGGCTGCCCGGTCCTGCACCAGCCAGGCCAGGTAACTCAAGCGCAGTTCGTTATCCACGCCGGGAAACGCGGCAAAATCCAGCCAGTGCGGGCTGCCCTGCTTCGCCTCCCAGTCTGCCACCACCATTTGGCCGGAACGGGCAAAGCGCTTCCACATCACCCGGGGGCTTAAGTCCCCTTCCCGCCAGGGCCGCAAGTCCGCTTCGTCCTGCCCGGCTGTTTTCGCGGCCGCCGCGTTCTCCGGGCCATCCTCCAGGGTACTGAGTGCTTCCGGCGCCGCTAATGGCCGGGGAAACACCAACCCGGCCGATGACGGCCGCACCCAGGACCAGGCCTTCAGCAAACCAAACGGAAACCGGGTTTCAATACGCACCCGGTCCGGGCGCAGATAGCCACGCCAGGCGGAAGGGACTGGCAGGGTGACGTCTTTCGACTCCCCGGCTGGCACATGAATACCCTCAACCCGCGAGTCCTCCACCGACAGGCTGATCGACAAGGCATCGTCCTTGCCACTGCTGAGCCGGAACCGGAATGGAATCTCTTCACCGGCCACACCTTCCCCCACCTGAATGAGGGCAAGCGTCAAGCCGGACAGATTGCGATGGGTCTGATGCATGGCCCCCACAAACAGGGCGCCCAGCATGAAAGCAAGCAGGTAAATCAGGCTGTTCTGATAATTGATGCCGGTAATCAGTATGATCAGCAACAGAATGCCGAACACCACGCCGGCGCCGGTGGGCAGAATGAAGATGTTTTTCTGGCTGAACAGAACGCTGTCTGCACGGGGAATACGGCGGTTGATCCAGCGGCTGAAACGACGGCCAACAGATTGTTTTATCATGCCCATCAGGCCGGAAGACTCCTGAAAAGTTCAATGCAGTTTACGGACTATGAAACCATATCCACAGTGTTTTTATAACTGTACTCCGTAGGGGAAGATTCTGATCACAATACCGGCACTTTCCGGTTGAAATCGTGTCAGACAAACCGAATACTGACAAAATGAAGCGCATAGCCTGAATGCCCTGAGTTCGGCAGTCCTCGCAGTCTCAGCAGCGCCTCTGCACACACCGGTTACCCAAGAGGCAACTCATGATACGTCGCAAACTGCTTGCCGCTGCCATAACGGCCGCCATCGCTGCTCCCGCCACCGCGGGCGTACAAACCATGACGTCTGACGAAATGGTGGAAACCTACGTAGAAGACTCCGCCGTTATCGTGGTACCCAAAGACCAGCAGAAGTCCGAGGCGGACCGCCAGCGCATCATCCAGGCCCTGACCATTTCCCCGGGCGAGCCGGTTGTCACCGAGGCAGAAGAAGAAGCCTACCGGGAAGCCCTGCAACGCTACCTGGAAGATGACCGCAAAGATTCCTTAACCGACGCCGAAGAAGAGTTCCTGCGCCGTGCCCTGCTGCTGCCAGTCGACGAACTGGCAAGGGTCCAGCCACCAGCCGAATTCCGCCCGGACATCCCCCAGCTGATCTTCGGCCAGCAACCGGAAATCCCGGACGAACCCTTTACCCAGACCTTCCTGAACGACCAGCTGGGCATTGGCTTCGACGGCCAGAACCTGAATTTCAGCATTGGCAACCCGCCGGGGATAGACCGGATTAATATTCCGCAGGGAATTAACGAAGGGCCAATTAACCTGACGCCGCGACCTGGGGGTGGGTTTGATCTTTCTATTCAGGTGCCGGACCAGTAAGGCCTGATAGCAACTCTTACGACTAATGAAAAACGGCAGCCGATGAGCTGCCGTTTTTTGTGCCTGCGTGTTCTGCAGAACCAAAAACGCCCCGCCGAGGCGGGGCGTTGCACCAGTTTTGGTGTCAGGTCGGATTAGCGACCGTAGACTGCCAGACGGGTGTCGGAGACGTGCAGGTTATCAATGCCGATGGTACCGATATTGGCGCCGCCGATATGGGTTTCAGCGATGTTGATATCCATCAAGACATCATCAATATCTACACGCAGGACATCCTGCTTGGTGCCGTTGAGATTGTCGCCCTTGTAAACATCTACGCGAGCAATCGCGAACGACTTACCAAGAGCACCAGATGCAAGTCCTACCAAACGATCCTCAAGATCCGCGTCTTCGCCAGCCGGGTCACGCAGCAGGCCAGCAAGCTGCTCCGGAGTAAGATTCTCACCACCTTCATCATTCACACCACGGATGCTCATACCCTTGATACCAACACCCATGAACTCAACGTCAAAGTCCATTTGCTCAACAGTGAAAGCAACGTCCAAGTTCAGCGTTCCGGTACCGGCTACGCCATTAACGTCGTCGGTGTCCACACGGATATCCAAGGCACCCAACAGACCCCATGCATCCATATTGGAAACCAGAGTGGTTTGCTCACCCGCGTTGCCGCGAAGTTCCATGGAGTCCGCAGTCATACCCCAGTCAATTGGCATGTAAGATGTTGAACCATCAGGGTTTTTCACCGGCTCTCCCGTGTCGGGATCAAGTTTTGGCTGAAGTGACCCAACGTGAATAACAGCGTCACCGTCATCCGCAACATCAATATCAATCTTCAGGTTATCCAACAGGCCACCGGCACCCGTCGCAGCGGCATACTGGGCAGCGCTTTCAGAAGCACTAACGGTTGCACCACCAAGATCGATACCACTAACAGCGAAAGTACCTCCAGCAGTTCCATCATCCCCGGAGCCAGCATGACCATCAGTATCTGTGTACGTAAACTCACCAATGCTCACCCGGGTTTCAAGTTCAATGGTCACACCAGCCTGGCCGGTGACATTTCCCATCGTGGAGTCATCCAGGGCTTTCAGATCAGCATTTGCAGCAAACGGAGCTGCGGCGATCGCGGTAACCAATGCAATTTTTTTCAGGCCTTTCATTCTTATCTCCTCATAAACTCATTTTGTTGTTATCTGAGTTTTGGTTTAGGTGTGGGCTTAGCTATCCCACAACCCATTTAAGATTGTTTTACAGTCTTATTCCGTGACTACCCTCACACTTCTAAACACCACTAAACTTGTTCACTTTCCATCATAGAAAAATTCGAAACTCTTATCCTGCGATACCGCAGCTCTGAACTCTGCGGTACCAGAGTTCAGAGTTACCGGCACTAATTTTATTCCGGATACACCCAAACGGTGCTCGTGTTCAATCGCAACAACTCGGCGCTTCATACCGTTCTTTTCTATAGTTCCAGGGTAAGCAACTAAGCCAGCATCGATCCGCCCGTGGCGAGCTACTGACTTCAGACTTGCGCGATACATTAGTACCTTGATTTCTGGAGGAGCTCCCTTCGCATCTTCTCCTAGCTGAATTTTCTTCAGCTCACCGTTCTTCATCAACATCCAAGCGTTTGGTTCAAAAACACCAGAGGATTCAAGTTCGTCTTTCACCTGGGCAATCGAAGCCTCCGTCATCGCCTTCAAATCTCCTTGCGCCTGTCGCACAACTAACGACAGCTCTTCGGCCGTAAGCTTCCCATCAGCTAGCACATGGTCTTCGTATTCCTTTTCTTGAGCACAGCTCAATGGAGCCCACATACCGGCCAGTGTTAGTGTAAGTATGAGATTCAGCGAGAGAAATTTATGCATTTTCTTAACCCAACATTTGTTTTTTTAGAGCACGAACAAAGCGGATCTCCGTTAGAATGATCCGCTGGCGGCACGATCATTAGATCAGCGCCTGTCCCAATCGGACAACGCCCGTTTTGTGCAGCGTGTAGCATTCTTCCAATTTTTAACGGAGGTAACTTGGCCTTTCCTGTCTGCCAGTCCATTTCCCGCCAGCAGTTTGATCAGCTTTGCAGCTATTCGGCCGCAGAGCCGGACTTTGTATTTCTGGGCGGCCAGGCAATTGCGGGTGGGCGCGGGGCTGCGCGGGGGTTCTCCTGCCATGCGGTGGAACGGGTCTCGTTGCCAGCCAATGCAGGCATGGGCGTGGACACTCAGGCTTTGGCCCGGGAGATGGAACAGCTGGCAGCGCCTTACCAGCCTGCATTCAGTTCGTTAAAGGAAGCGCCCTGCCCGCTGATCGGCGGCTGGGTCGGCAGCCTGGCCTATGAGTTCGGATACGCCCGGGAGGCGAAGCTGCAAGGGCTGGTGCCGGAGCTGCCGTTACCGCTGATGTTTGCCGGGTTGTATCTGTGGTTTGCGAGTGAAGACCTGGAAACAGGTGACTGTTACCTGTGGGTGCACCCGGACTTGCCGCAGGCTCAGCAGAAACAACTGGAGAACTGGCTGGCTACCCCCGCTGAGCCACAGCCAAGGCACTGGGCTTTGCAACAGCCGTTCAAGCCGACTCAAGCCCCGGCCGATTTCCGCAATCGCGTGCAACAGGTACAGGATTACATCCAGGCCGGCGATTGCTATCAGGCCAATCTGTCCCAGTCTTTTGAAGGCCACTACAGTGGCGATCCCTGGCTGGCGTTCACGGAACTGAGCCATACCAACCCCACACCCTACGCGGCGTTTCTGCGCCACGAAGGCAGCGCGGTGGTGTCGGTGTCACCGGAGCGGTTTCTCGCAATCCGCGACGGGGTGATCGAAACCAGCCCGATCAAAGGTACTCGGCGGCGTGGTGCCACGCCGGAGCAGGACAAGGCCCTGGCCGATGAGCTGCTGGCCTCGGAAAAAGACCGTGCGGAAAACCTGATGATTGTGGATTTGCTGCGCAACGACCTGAGCGTGAACGCCCTGCCCGGCTCGGTGAAGGTGGACGAGTTGTTTGCGCTGGAAAGCTACCAGAATGTGCACCATCTGGTGAGCCACATCCGCGCCCAATTGAAACCGGATGTAAGCCCGCTACAAGCCCTGTTTGACGCTTTCCCGGGAGGGTCCATTACCGGCGCCCCGAAAATCCGGGCCATGGAGATTATCCACGAGCTGGAACCCCACTGGCGCGGGCCCTATTGCGGGTCGGTGTTCTATTACGGGCTGGATGGGCGGCTGGACAGCAACATTGCCATTCGTACCCTGCTGTGTGAGGCGAGCGGAAGGATACAGTGCTGGGGTGGCGGCGGAATTGTGGCGGATTCCGACCCGGAGGCGGAATATCAGGAAACCCTGACCAAGGTGAAGCCGCTGATGGACTTTCTGGAACAACTAAAGCGGTAAGCGCGAACGATCTGTGCCGCCAGGTTTCCCGCAGCGGCACAGACCGGAATACCGGAAAATCAGGCGCTGTGAATGGCGCTGGCTTTCAGGAATTCCTGCCTCAGGTCGTCAAAATTGTGTACCGCCGGGAACTGCGGGAATTCGTCGATCACATTCTGGGGCGCGTGGAACAGAATACCGGCTTCGGCCTGGCCCAGCATGGTGGTGTCGTTGTAGGAATCACCGGCGGCAATCACCCGGTAGTTCAGCAACTGGAAGGCCCGCACAGACTGGCGCTTGGGGTCGCGCTGACGCAGCAGATAGTTGGTGATCTGGCCGTTGTCGGCCACTTCCAGCTTGTGGCACAACAGCGCCGGGTAGCCCAGTTTCTTCATCAGCGGCATGGCGAATTCGTAGAAGGTGTCCGACAGGATCACCACCTGAAAACGCTCGCGCAACCAGTCCAGAAACTCCCGGGCGCCGGGCAGCGGGTCCAGGGTGCCGATCACTTCCTGGATTTCCGGCAGGCCGTAGCCGTGTTCGTCCAGAATGCGCAGGCGCTGCTTCATCAGTACGTCGTAGTCAGGAATATCCCGGGTGGTTGCCTTGAGTTCTTCAATACCGGTTTTTTCTGCAAAGGCGATCCAGATTTCCGGGATCAGTACGCCCTCAAGGTCAAGACATGCGAGTTCCACAACGGTCTCCTGAATAAATGATAAGGTGGCAGGCACAACAGGCGCCCGACTTGCTGCCGCGTATGATATGAAAAACGAGGCGGGAATGCATCGGGAATCCCGGCCTTTAACCTGCCGGCGAGTTATAAATATATAGTTTGTCATTCCTTCAGGTTATGAGCGGTTTGATGATAGCCTTGCGGCAACACGATAACGATTGCTGGAACAATATGACTGACATCGATTCTCTGCGCACCGAACTGGACGGCCAGAGCCCACGGGCCATCCTGAAAGCCGCCCTTGCCCGCTATGACAACATCGCCATTTCCTTCAGTGGCGCGGAAGATGTGGTGTTGATCGAGATGGCCCACAAGCTGACGGATAATCTGCAGGTGTTCACCCTGGACACCGGCCGGCTGCACCCGGAAACCTACGAGTTTATCGAGAAAGTGCGCCAGCATTACGGCATTGAGATTGAAGTGCTGTTTCCGGATTCCGGGGAAGTTCAGGCCCTGGTGGGCAAGAAGGGCTTGTTCAGTTTCTATGAAGACGGCCATTCGGAATGCTGCGGCATCCGCAAGGTGAACCCGCTGCGCAAGAAACTGGCCACGGTGGATGCCTGGATTACCGGCCAGCGCCGGGACCAGAGCCCGGGCACCCGGAACGAGGTGCCGGTGGTGCAGGTCGATACGGCGTTCTCTACCGATGATAAAACCCTGGTGAAGTTCAACCCGCTGGCGAACTGGACCTCTAAAGAAGTCTGGGACTACATCCGCATGGCAGAAGCCCCCTACAACAGCTTGCACGAAAAGGGTTTTGTCAGCATCGGCTGCCAACCCTGCACCCGCCCGGTGCTGCCCGGCCAGCACGAGCGCGAAGGCCGCTGGTGGTGGGAGGAAGCCACCCATAAAGAGTGTGGTCTGCATGCCGGCAACCTGATTGGCAAATCCGGCTGACCTCAGCACGAAATCAAAAAAGCCCGCTTGTCATCGCTGACGGCGGGCTTTTTAGGTTCAGGGCACTCAGTAAACCGGCAGTTCGACGTCCTTGAACAGTTCCTGAATCTCGGTACGGCTGCCCTGGTGGGCGACTACGCGATCCACCATTTCCTTGGTCAGGTGCGGCGCAAAGCGTTGCATGAAGTCGTACATATAGCCCCGCAGGAACGTACCCTTGCGGAAGCCGATCCGGGTAACCGACGGGCGGAACAACTTGCTGGCATCCAGTGCCACCAGGTCGCTGTCGGTTTTCGGGTCGAACGCCATGCTGGCGATAATGCCCACACCCAGTCCCAGGCGCACGTAGGTTTTGATAACGTCGGCATCCGCCGCCGTGAACACCACTTTCGGGGTCAGGCCCTTGGACTGGAAGGCTTCGTCCAGCTTGGAGCGGCCGGTAAAGCCGAATACGTAGGTCACCAGCTGGTACTCGGCCAGCTCTTCCAGCGTCAGCTCCTGCCCCCTGGCCAGTGGATGGTCTTTCGGCACCACCACGCAGCGGTTCCAGCGATAGCAGGGCATCATCAGCAGGTCGTTGAACAGGTCCATACCCTCGGTGGCGATGGCAAAGTCCACGGCGCCGTTGGCCGCCATCTCGGAGATCTGCATGGGCGTACCCTGGTGCATATGCAGCGACACATCCGGATACTCTTCAATAAAGCCACTGATCACCGGCGGCAAGGCGTAGCGTGCCTGGGTGTGGGTAGTGGCAATACTGAGGTCGCCCTTGCGCTGGTTGCTGAACTCCTGGGCAATTTTCTTGATACCTTCTACCCGGCGCAGGATTTCTCCGGCCTCGCGGATGATAATCTCGCCGCCCGGGGTGATGCGGGTCAGGTGCTTGCCGCTGCGGGCAAACACTTCCAGCCCCAGCTCGTCTTCCAGCAGGCGGATCTGCTTGGAAATACCCGGCTGTGAGGTAAACAGGCTCTGGGCGGTGGCGGACACATTCAAATCGTGGTGCGCAACTTCCCAGATATACCGCAGTTGTTGTAATTTCATTGAATCTGTCGCTCCCTGGATGAGTCTACCGCCTGATAATACGCATAAGAACGGTTATTTTCATTCTTTTTTGATATACAAAAGGTAACTGTATTCAGTGTAGACCAATTCCGTGCTTTCGCAGCCCGGCCAAAGCCTTGCGTCATCGCAGCCCTTGACTTGCCGGCAGCAAAGCACACAATCCAAGACCTACATTTCGGTTAACCGGACAACCATGCTGCTGACCACCAAGTTTCTGAGGCCAACACCCGACCCGAGAGCCGTGCGCCGGCAACGGCTCGACTCGCTGCTGGAGCCGGAAACCGGCAAGCGGCTGAATATGGTGGTTGCGCCGGCGGGCTTCGGTAAAACCACCCTGGTAAGCCAGTGGTGTGCGCTGAACAGCCACCGCACCGCCTGGTTATCGCTGGACGAACACGACAACCAGCCACGCCAGTTCTGGCAATACGTGGTAGGTGCCTTTGAACACGCCGGACTGATGGGGCTGGAAGATATCCGCAAACAACTCGCCCGCAGTGACGGCGAGGATCAGACCGCCGCCATCACCGGTTTGATCAACACCCTGAGCCAGGACAACACGGCCTGGTTCCTGGTGCTGGACGACTACCACGAGATCACCAGCGACAGCATTCACCGCCAGCTGGGCTGGTTTATCGACTACCTGCCCCCGGGCATGCTGGTGACCCTTGCTTCACGCACCGAACCACCCTTGCCCCTTGCCCGCTGGCGGGTACGGCGGCAGGTGCAGGATATTCATCCGGGGCTGCTGGCGTTCTCTGAAGACGAATGCCGGGCATTCTTCCGGGACACCATGGCCATGGAGTTATCGGAGCAGGAAATCCGCTCGGTATGCCAGCGTACCGAAGGCTGGGTGGCTGCCATGCAGTTGTCGGCGCTGTCGGCCAAGTCCGGCCAGCTCAACCTGGACCAGACCGCTGCCACCCCAAGCCTGAACCCGGACGGCCGGCTGATCAGCGATTACGTGCTCACCGAGGTGCTGCGCCAGTTGCCCCGGGAACTGATGGACTTCCTGCTGGATACCGCCTGCTGTCCTCGCCTGTCCGGCGCCCTGTGCGATGCCATCCGGGAACGCAGCGACAGCCAGGATGCGTTGACCCGGCTACTGGCCCAGAACCTGTTCCTGATTCCGCTGGACACCCGTAACGAGTGGTTCCGCTACCACGACCTGTTCCGGGAAGCCCTGTTGCAACGCATTCAAAGCAAAGACCCGGCCCGGGCAGGGCTGATGCAATCCCGCACCATCGACTGGCTGCTCAGCCATGGCCAGGTGCAGGAAGCCATCGGCCAGATTGTCCAGCGCAAAGACACCGAGCGCCTGGCCCGGGTGCTCTCGGAGCACGGCAACAACCTCATCCACGGCGGTTTCCATTTGCCGGTACTGGAATGGCTGGAGAAAATCCCTGCGGATATCATCAACGACAGCCCGCAGCTGCAAATGCTCAAGGTCTGGGGTCTGTTCTTCGCCAACCGGGTAGAAGGGCTGGAACCGCTGCTGACCCGGGTGGAAGACCTGCTGGACCGCCGGGTGGCGGACTCGCACCCCGATGCCGAAGGCGCCCTGGCCATTCACAGTGAAGTATCGCTGGTGCGTTCGTACCTTGCCCGCAGCCGAAACGACGAGAAGAACGCCTCGGACCTGACCCGGCAGGTGCTCAAGGACATCGACAAGATCAGCATTCCCCTGAAATCCGTCACCTACTACGGCCTGGGCATGGATTATTTCGGCAAGGGCGAGCTGAACGAGGCTGAAGAAGCCCTGGAAAGCGCCGTGTATTACGGCCAGGTGGAGCGCAAACCCAGTACTGTGCTGTCTTCCGGCGGGTTGCTGGCGTGGATCCAGTACAACCGGGGCGACACCGACCTTGCCCTGGAAACCACCAGCCGGGTACGGCAATGGGTAGACGAACACTATGCCGACCCCAGCCAGCCGCGGCTGATCTCCTGTTGGCAGAACAGCGCCCTGATTGAGATCTACCGGGAACAGAACCAGCCCCAGACGGCAGCCGGCTACCTGTCGCCATTGCTCGAACACGTGGAAAAAGGCACCGAGCCCGGCCAGCATGTGGTCATCCAGTTCGTTCGGGGCCACCTGGCGTTCAGTGAAGGCAAGCTGGATGCCGCCATCGATGCCCTGAAAGATGCCGTTGCCGTTGGCCGAAAACGCCGAGATCACATCCTGTTTGATCCGCCCGCTGCTGCTGCGCTGCTGGCGCGCTGTTACCTGGCCACAGGCCAGGCTGACAAGGCCATGGACTGCCTGCAGCCGGCCCTTGAAGAACCAGCCACCAACCCCCTGAACCGGGAGCAGAACCAGATCGCCCTGGCCCGGGTATTGATTGCCCGAAATGACAGCCAGAAGGCCCAGGAGATTTTGTCTGCACTGATTCCAGCTGCCGAGCGCAACGCCCATACCCGTCACCTGGTAGAGATTCTGCTGGTGTACGCCGAAGCCCTGTTCGGCCAGGGATATGAGGAGGAAGCCAACCGCATGCTGGAACGTGCCATGGACAGGGCGGAACATGCCGGCTTCCTGCGTCTGTTTGCTGAAGAAAGCCCGGCACTGCGAGAGAAGATGCTGGAGCTGCCGCGGCTGAGAACACCGGGGCGCTGGAACCGGGAATTGCTGACCATGCTGAAGGATCAACTGCTGGAGCCACCCATGGCTGCCGGTTCAGAACCGGCGGAGCCGGAAGCGGGCGCCGCAACCCCGGCGCCGAGATCCGCAGTCAGCGAACTGGCCGAACCTTTAAGCCAACGGGAACAGGAAGTGCTGGAGCTGATCAACCAGGGCCTGGCCAACAAGGACATCGCCGGCAAGATGTCGGTGGCACCGGCGACGGTGAAAGCCCACATCCGTAACCTCTACGGCAAGCTGGGCGTGGGCCGGCGCACCGAGGCTCTGGCCCGGGCCCGGGAGCTTGGGCTGTTGGGAGACTAGGCCGGAACGTGACGCAGTTCACACTTTGCCCGAATTAAGCCCCCTCACTACGCCCTTTGGACGATCCGTTTACGCCCCCTTACGCCCTATCATTTAACCATGGTGAGGTTAGCGCCTTACCGCGAATTCTGAAATTCAGGCCTTCAGATTTCTTGTTCCGCGTTATTTCGACGCCCGGGTTCGTCAGAACCCCTTGATAAGAGCCACCCGATTGGGATGGCTCTTTTTTTATGGGCAGAAGGAAAGGCTCAGTATTCGATTACACGGCGGAACGGCGGCAGGGCATCCAGCAGCAGCTGGCCATAGCGGCGGGCGACAATGCGCCGGTCCAGGATGGTCACCCGGCCGGTATCCTGTTCGGTACGCAACAAACGGCCCACGGCCTGAACCAGCTTCACCGAGGCATCCGGCACGGTAATTTCCATGAACGGGTTACCCCCACGCTGGGTAACCCACTCAGCCAGGCTGGCGTCGATGGGATCATCCGGCACGGAGAACGGCAGGCGCGTAATCACTACGTGGTGCAGGTACTTGCCCGGCAAATCGATCCCTTCGGCAAAGCTGGCAACGCCGAACAGCACGCTGGGCTTGCCTTCATCAATGCGGGCGCAATGCTGCTTGAGCACTTCGTTCTTGGCCATGTCGTCCTGGGTCCGGATCAATTCCGGGTATTCCGGAGCCAAGGCATCCCTCACCTGCTGCATCTGCCGGCGGGAGGTAAACAACACCAGGGTGGCTTTTTCGCCGGCCCAGAGTTCCGGCAGGCGCTTGATCAGGGCATCGCCAAAACCGTCATCGGTGGGCATGGCATTCATGGCCGGCACTTCCACCGTGGCCATTTCGCCATAACGAAACGAGCTGGGCACCACCAGGTAACGGCTGGCTTCCGGCAGGCCGGCCCGGGACCGCAGGCGATCGAACTTGCCCAGCGCCGTCAGGGTGGCACTGGTGAGCACCGCACCATAGGCCCGGGACCAAAGCCGTGAATACAACAGGTTGTCGGCCAGCACCGGCGAGCTGTACAGGGTAATGTCTTCAGCGTGGTCCCAGCGCTGGCGAACCGCCCACCGGGCCGCGGGTGGGCCTTTGCGGATAACCGGGGCCGCGTCTGTACTTTCAGTTTGAGTGGTGCCATCGGAACCGGTCGCCCCTTCACACCAGGCTGCCCACAGGCGCAACTGCTCTTCCGCCCTGCTGTGGAAAGCACCGATCACCGGGTACCAGGAATCGGCGGTGTCCCGGTCCAGTTCCGGATCTTTGCGTTCGTCGAAGGCATTCTGCAGCTCTTCAACCAGGGTGCCCAATTGCCGGCACAGGCCGGCGGTCACAATGCGCGTTTCGGCCGCCAGTTCCGCCAGGGTATCCGGCAGCTCGCCATCCGGATAGCGCCACTGGGCGCTGCGGCGCTCGTCGTTGAATTCCCAAGCGGTATTAAGCTCCACCTCGTCGTACACCTTGGCAAGGGCAAGGTCGAGATCCCGACCAGACAGGCTGATCTTGTCCACTGCCTTGGCAGCCTGCGAACCACCGGGCAACCAGGGCTGCATTTTCACCAGGGCCTGGGACAGCTGCTTCAGCCACTGGCGGGTGGAGTTCAGGGGAACCGAGGCGGCAAAGTGGTTCAGGGCCTTGTCTGGCAGGTGGTGGGCTTCGTCGAAGATAAACAGGGCATTTTCCGGCTCCGGCAGGATCGCACCGCCGCCCAGGGCCAGGTCTGCCAGGACGAGGTCATGGTTGGCCACCACCACATCGGCATCGTCCAGGTCTTTGCGGGCATCGAAAAAGGCACAGCTGTCGAAATAGGCGCAGTGGCGATTGGTGCACTGGCGGTGGTCGGTGGTCACCTGGCGCCAGATTCCATCGGGGATCTGTTCCGGCCAATGGTCCCGGTCGCCATCCCATTCCCGGGAGCCGTAGCTGGCCAGCATTTTTTCAAAGGTAATTCGGCTGGCCGCGTCATCGTCTGCCGGCTGGTCCAGCAGGAACAGCGGCATGGTGTCGCTGTCGCCATGGCCTTCGTCGTGCAGCCGGGATTCCAGGCGGGACATACACAGATAACGGCCACGGCCCTTGGCCAGGGTCCAGCTGAAATCCAGCTTGCTGTGCTTGCGCAGGTCCGGCAGGTCTTTCAGGACAATCTGGTCCTGCAGGGCAACGGTGGCGGTGGAAATCACCAGGGTTTTGCCCAGCGCCCTGGCCACAGGGATGGCCGCAATCAGGTACGCCAGGGTTTTACCGGTACCGGTACCGGCCTCCACCACGCAGGTGGCCGGCGGCGAGGTGCGCTGACCATCGTTGTCGGTGATATCGCCCATGTATCGGGCAATCTCGGCAATCATCAGGCGCTGGCCATAACGGGCACGGATGTCCTTGCCGGCCAGCAAGTCACGGTAGGCCTGCTGGATTTGCTGCTTTACGTCTTCTGTCAGGGCCATTATCTCGGGCTCACCCAGTCCCTCACGGTACCAACACGGAAGTACTGGCCGTTCTTGCTGAGCACCACGCCGTCTTCGGTAATGCGTTCAATGGTGAGCTGTTCGAACCGGTCGCCGATGCGCAGGTAACGATTATTGATCATCACGCGGCTGGCGGACGGGTCCGAGGAATAGATATGGCTGTTGAAGGTCAAGTCGGGCACGCTCTTCTGAAAGGACAGGGGCAATTCTACCAGATGCGGCACCCTGCCCTCTGGCCGGGGCTGGGTCAAGCCCGGATTGGATTTTGACTGGCTGGGCACGATCACCACCGGTTCTGCCCAGAGCTCTTCGGTGCCGGAGTGGGCTTCCGGGACATCCGGAATCGGTACCGCCGGCACTGGAGCTGGCTCCGGCTGTACAGTTGCAACCGCTTCCGGTTCGGGCTTCGCTTTCGGGGCTTCTGCAACAGGCTGTTCGGTCGGTACCGGTTGTGCCGGGTCAGGTTCGGCCTGCATGGCGGTGGCAGCCGGGCCGGTTTCCGGCCAGAACACATAGGCCATCACCCCGGCATTTACCAGCAAGGCCAGCACCACAACCCACACCACCGCGGGTACCCGCTTTTTCTTCGGCCGGTACACCATCTGTACCTGGTGGCCGAGATCCGGATCCTTGCCTTGCCGGCGCTCGGCTTCGGACTTTCTGAGGGCATCAAGAATGTACGACATAACCTACCGGGTGCCTCCCGCCGGGGCTGTTACCAGGCGCGGCACCCGCACTTTAAGGTCGTTGTTCATCTGAATGATGGTCATGGCGCCGGGAATACCGTCTACCGTCAAACCTTTCTGCTCCTGGTACCAGCGCACCTGCTGCTCCATGGCCAGGCGTTTGACCCGGGTACTTTCAGGCCCCGAACCGGCCAGCCGATCTGCGATTTCCATCATGCGGGCCGCGATCCAAAGCTCCTGTCCGGATTCATCGCCGTAGAAGCCGTCACCGGTCATGAATTCCGGTACCCGCCAGAGTACCTGGAAATCGCCAAACCAATAGCGTTCCAGTTCCCGGAACGGAACCGTTTCGGTGCCCCCCGGAACGGCCAGTGTGGCGGTGTCGCCATCCAGTGAACGCAGTACCGCATAGCGGGCCTCGCCATTTTCCGGCTTGAGCACCAACAGTGCCGGGCGATCAATAAATTCCAGGCTGCGGCGGCTGCCCTGGCGCTCCAGGCAACGTAACCCTGAGTTCTGGGCGTGGTCACAGGCGTTGGGAAAAGCGGTAGGATTGTAGTCCTTGCCCCAGATATCAAACAGTTCCACAAAGGCCTGGGCGCGGGGCATGGCGTGGCTGTCGAGAACAAACGAAGCCGGCTGGCTGGCAGCGGGTTCTGCCGGCTCGGGGCTTTGTTCGGCAGAAACGGGATCTGTAGTCTCGTCCCGCTCGATGGTGCCTCCGGCCTGAACTTCCGGGTTGCTATCGGCCAGGGCCTTGTTCACCGAATCCGGGCTGTCCAGCAGCCACAGGGTGGCAATAATGGCCAGCAGAATACTCGCCGCCACCAGGGCCAGCTGGCTTTTTGCCGGCCCGCCGGAGCCGGTCCGCAGGCTGCGATTACGGATACCACCGGTCACTTCTTTCGCGGCCCGCTTGATATGGGCGCGGGTTATCTGGTGTTCGCCCTCGGCGTAGGCGCCCAGCAGTGCACGGTCGCTGATAAGGTTGATCAACCGGGGCACACCCTCGCTGGCGCGATACAGGTTTTTGACCGCACCGGCGGAAAAGAGGTCACCGCGCAGGCCTGCGACGCTCAGCCGGTATTGCAGGTAGGCGGGCAGTTCCGCCTGGTCAATGGCATCCAGGTGGTAACGGGCGGTTACCCGCTGGTTCAGCTGGCGCAGTTCCGGCAGGGCCAGGATGTCCTGCAGTTCCGGCTGGCCCAGCAGCACTATCTGCAACAGCTTTTTCTCGGCAGTTTCCAGGTTGGTCAGCAGGCGCAGCTGCTCCAGCACTTCTGCGGAGAGGTTCTGGGCCTCGTCGATAATCAGTACCTTGTGCCGGCCGGCGGCGTGGGCCTTGAGCAGGTCCTGGTTGATGGCATCCACCAGGATCTTGATGGTGGCGTTGGCTGCGTGGGCAATGCCCAGTTCGTCGCAGATAGCCGACAGCAACTCCCGGGCCGAGAGCCGGGGATTCAGGATAAGCGCTATGTCGACGTGTTCCGGTGCGTTCTCGATAAAACAGCGGCAGACCGTGGTTTTGCCGGTTCCTACCTCACCGGTAATCACGATAAAACCGCCCTGCCCCTGCACGCCATACATCAGGTGCGCCAGGGCTTCTTTGTGGCGGTCACTCAGGTACAGGTAGCGGGGGTCCGGCGCAATGGAGAAAGGCGGTTCCCGAAAGCCAAAAAAATCGTAGTACATGTTTCCTCAGGACCTGGCCGGCGCAGTACCGCTGACCAGTTTCAATTCTACCGCCCGCCGGTTCTGCTGCTTAAGGCGGCGCACACAACGTTCGAGGGTCTTGGAAATCCGGGCATGGGTCCGGATCATCGAAATCTTCGGCCAGGTGGCCCGCTCGCCAGCCAGGATCATCTCGCGAACATACTCCGGGCTCGGGTTCGACAACATGCCGCGATAGTGCTGCAAGGAATACTCCGGGGCAATGGTTACGTCGCCGGAGTAACGCTGGGCCATGATGGTATACAGTTGCCCGGAGGCCTGCCTGAGCAGTTCTGGGCGAACCCGCTTGCGCAGGTAGTCGAACACGCCACGGCCATGGAACTGCACTTCCGACTTCAGGAAATGCATTGGCAGGCGCGGCAGCGAGAGTTTTTCGTCTGTCTGTTCCGCCAGGAACGGTACCACATGGGGGTTGGTCTGGCTGACAATGCTGAAATTGGCATCGTACAAATGCATCAGGCGCTCGATGGGCAGGTCACTGACCACGGAACCGTCCACAAACTGAATTCTGGGCATGTACGGCAGTGCATTGCCGTAAAGGTCTTTCTTCATCAGGGTAACCGGCGGGAACACCCCGGGCACCGCAGCACTGGCCAGGGCGGCGCTCCACACCATCAGGTACGGCGAGGTATAACCGCACAGCAATCGGGCTTTCTGATTGGACTGCACCGGCGACACGCTGATGTTAATGCTGCGGCCAGTGCGCTGATAGGCTTCTTCGAAGGTGTATTCGCCAATATTCGCGCGCAGACATTGCTGCAGGGTTTGCTGGTCCATCAGGCCTTCGCCGCGCGTGGCGCTGATCAGCCCGCGCCATTTCCAGGCCTTGAGGTTGTGGTTCTCCGGCACCAGCATTTCCGGTATCTCGGCATCGGTGTGCACCCCGAGAATACCCGCGATAATAGCGCCGATACTGGAGCCGGCGATCACCTGGGGCAGCAGTCCCTTTTCCCACAGTGCCTTGATGACTCCGAAATGGAACATGCCCAGCGATGCGCCACCGCTGAGCAACAGGGTGGGCCGGCCGAAGCTGGTCAGGGTATCGCGGAAGAACTGCAGCTTGTCGTAAACCGGAAAGCCCGGCACCGGGTGATCGCACAGATAATCCAGGGCTTCACACACCTGGCTGATGTATTCTTCGATCAGGTGCTTGGTGCCCACCCGGGAACGGGTGTACAGCGCCGGGTTCCCCATATTGCCCAGATCGTGGTGCAGGCCTTCACGCAGCGCCCGCTTGAGGCGCTCGAAGTCATTTTGCTGGCGATACTGTTTGAGGTTGCTCAGGCGATCGTAGATCAGCTCGTAGTGGTAAAGGTCAGAAACGAACTCTTCCTTCCACTCGGCATTACCTTCCAGAAAATCCAGCTCCAGCCCGGCTTCCATCCACTGCTCATAGGTCGTGGCGTCGGCCAGGGCTTTGCGAAAACGGGAAATTCTGGGGTCCTTGATCACCTGTTGCCTCCCGGCTTTACTGCTCAGAAGTCCTCGAGCATGAAATCATCGTCGTCCGCGAAGGGATCTTCCGTGATTTTACCATCGTTAATCAGGAATTCACGACGCTGCAGGAAGGCATTGCGCACAAACGTGTACTGGTCCCCGGAAATAACGCTTTCTGCCGGAATCAGGTCTGCCCGCTTATCAACAATCTGCAGGGTGCGCAGGTAATACCATTCCCGGGTGTCGACCGCATCCCAGGCTGACGGCAGCATAAAACCGTCTGAGGCCAGGCCGCTAAAATGCCGTGGCGTGGACGGGCCCAGCAGCGGAAGCATCAGGTAAGGGCCGGAACCTACGCCCCAGTGGCCGAGGGTCTGGCCGAAATCTTCCGGCCGCTCGGGCAGATCCCACGCCGTGGCTACATCAAAGATACCGCCCAGACCGAACACGGTATTGAAGGTAAACCGGCCAAAGGCCACCACTGCCGATTCCCCTTTCAGCTGAAACAGGCTGTTGGTGAAGTTGCGGATTTCGGTGAGGTTGTTGAAGAAATTGGTTACCCCGCGGTCTACGATGTCCGGGGTCACGGTCCGGTAACCACTGGCTACCGGGCGCAGGAACCAGCGGTCGATGGCATCGTTGAAGGCGTAAACCTTGCGGTTCCAGTTCTCGTAGGGGTCGTCGGTATTGGCAGGCATCGCCTCGCCTTCCATGGGCGGCTCTTGCAGATTCTGGGCCTGCACGGCTGTTGCACCAAGGGCCAGTGCCGTAAACAGCAGCACGCCGGGCGCCCAACGCCGGATGTCAAACTCTCTCATTTTGCACTCTCGGGTTGTTTAACCTGTTTCAGTTCGTCGACAATACCGGCGTTTTATTATTCTTGTGTCACTGTTCCGGAGGAAACTCAGATGTCTGTACCGGGTAATCCCGTCAGTTCCCTGTCCATGGCCCTGCGCTGGGGCGATATGGATGCATACGGCCACGCCAATAATACAGTTTACTTCCGTTTTTACAAGGAAGCCCGCATTGTCTGGCTGGCGGAACTGGGTCTGGGTAAAACAGAAGACCCGACCGGACCGGTCATTATAAAGACCAGCGCCACCTTTCTGAAGGAACTGACGCACCCTGCCAGTGTCGTTGTTGAAACCTATGCAGACAAAGCGGGAACGACCAGCCTCGACACCTACCATCTGCTGAAAGATGCCGACACCGGCGATGTATACGCGGAAGGCTATGCAAAGATCGTGTGGGTAGACCGGACAACCCGCAAATCCACCCCGCTGCCAGACACCCTGAAGGCCCTGGCAGCGAGGTAAACCGGATTAGCGGTGGCGAACCACCACGCTGCCGATGGAATAGCCGGCACCGAAGGAGCAGATCACTCCCAGGTCGCCGGCTTTCAGGTCATCCTTGTGCTTGTGGAAGGCAATAATGGAGCCGGCTGAACTGGTGTTGGCGTATTCGTCCAGAATCACCGGTGCTTCCTGCTCGGTGGCATCCCGGCCAAGAACTTTGCGGGCAATCAACTGGTTCATGTTCAGGTTGGCCTGGTGCAGCCACATGCGGTCCAGGTTGTCCGGTTCCAGATTCAGGGAAGCCAGGTGATCCTGAATGGTGGAAGCCACCAGCGGTGACACTTCCTTGAATACTTTCCGGCCCTGCTGGATAAACAGCTTGTCCGCTTTGCCCACGCCACTGTCATCCGCCCGGTTCAGGAAACCGAAGTTGTTACGGATGTTGTTGGAGAACTGGGTCTTCAGACGAGTCCCCAGGATCTCGAAGCCCTGCCCCGGCTGGGTGTTCTCTTCACGCTCCACCAGGATGGCGGTGCAGGCGTCACCGAAGATAAAGTGGCTGTCGCGGTCACGGAAGTTCAGGTGGCCGGAGCAGATTTCCGGGCTGACCACCAGCACGGCGCGGGCAGCGCCGTTTTCCACCGAGTTCACCGCAGCCTGCAAGCCGAAAGTGGCGGAACTGCAGGCTACGTTCATGTCATAGGCGAAGCCGTTAATACCCAGGGCTTCCTGCACCTCAATGGCCACGGCGGGATAGGCGCGCTGCATGTTGGAGCAGGCCACAATCACCGCGTCTACATCGGCGGCGGTTTTACCTGCCTGCTCAAGGGCTTCTTTACAGGCTGCAACTGCCATGTCGCACTGCACCGATGGCTCGTCGTTGCTGCGCTCGGGAATGTACGGTTTCATCCGCTTCGGGTCCAGGATTCCTTCCCGGTCGATCACGTGCCGGCGCTTGATGCCAGACGCCTTTTCGATAAAAGCAGATGACGAGGGTTGCAGGGCTGTCAGCTCGCCGCGGGCTATCTCTTCCGCGTGTTCGTTGTTGTACAGCTCTACATACTGGTTGAAGGCTTCGACCAGTTCGTCGTTCTCGATGATGGCGGGCGGCGTAAACAGGCCGGTTCCGCTGATGACGGCTTTAATCACAATAACCCCACGTCATGGTTATAAAACAGTTTTTGACAATTAACTGTCAGAAATACTAACACAGTCCGCCGGATTTGCCCGCTGGACTATCATCCTCGGGCACCAGGCTGGTGCAATTTATATCCGGGTGTTTTCCCACTGCTTATCCAGCCGCTTGACCGACACCGTCATGGCGGTGCCCAGTTGCTGGGCGAAGAAGGAGACCCGGTACTCTTCGAGCATCCACCGGTACAGTTCCAGTTCCGGGTCACGAACGCCCTGGCGTTTCTGCTGTTCCTGCCTGGTGGCATAACGGGCCCAGAGCGGCTCGATGGTGTGCAGAAACTCCCGCTCCCGGCCCATTTCCCGGGGCATTTTCTCCAGCCGTATCAAGGCCGCCTCAAAATACACCCCGAACCGATCCAGCCACTTTGCCGGCGTAGCCACCAGGAAACCGGGATACACCAGGTGCTGTAGCTGGAATTTCAGGTCTGCCATGCTGTTGGCGAGGGCCAGGTTGATCTTGCCTTTGAGTTGCTTTGCCACCTTCTGGTAGCCACTCATGGCCTGGAACAGTCGCTCATCAGCCGCTTCCAGGGCTGGAATGAAATCACCCCGGTGCTGCTCGTAAACCCGGTTGAAGGCGTTTTCATCCCTGGGCAGGTCGCCGGCCAGGAAGTGCTGCATCACCGCAGACAACAACAGGTCATCCAGCAGTGCCTTCGCCTGCCCGACCGGGGCAAACATCAGTGCAGACTGCTTGAACCGGGGCAGCTTGCGCTCCAGGTCTGACAGGGTGTTTCCGAAACGATTGATGATCAGGCGGGCGATACCACAGCGGGTAGTGTCACCGGCGGTCAGCCGGTCCAGGCAGCGGATTTCCCGAACCTGTTTGCCCAGGTCTTCCAGGGCCGGGTACACGGTTACCTGCATGCCGCCCTTTTCGGTCTGGACCTGCTCCGGCAGGCTGCCGAACTGCCAGTCCGGGTATTCCTTTACTTTATGCTCGCCAGTGTCCTGGCTGGTCGCCGAGGCCAGGGCTTCAGTTGCCCTGCCCTCAAGCCTGGCCTGAAGCTCGTCGGTGTCCCGGCTTTCGGCAATGGTTTTATCCTTGTTGCCGGTTACCCGAAGGTTCATCCGCAGGTGTCTGGGTAATTCGTCTTCCGGCCAGGCCTGGGGGTCAATCTGCACACCGGTCATCCGGCGCAGCTGCTCGCCCAGCTTCAGGGCCAGCGGCTCGTTACCCGGCTGCATGTTGGCGAGCGCGGCATCGACAAAATCCGGCACCGGCACAAAGTTCCGGCGCAGGGATTTGGGCAAGCCTTTAACCAGTGCGATGCATTTCTCTCGCAAAAGACCCGGCACCAGCCACTCCAGCCGGCGGGAAGGAATCTGCTTCAGGGCCATCAGCGGCACTTTCAGGGTCACCCCGTCACGCTCGCTGGTGGGTTCGAATTCGTAGCTCAGGGGGTATTTCACCCCTTCCCACTCCAGGTAGTCGGGATACTGCTCCGCCGCGCCCTGGTCCAGCGGGCGTTGCAGCACATCAGCTTCGGTCAGTTCCAGCTTTTTCAGTTCTTCTGCGGACAGGCCTTTCCACCAGCTCTCAAAATGCCGGCCACTGACAATTTCCGAAGGCAGGCGCTCGTCGTAGAAGGCCACCAGCACTTCGTCATCGACCAGCAGGTCCCGCCGGCGGGTTTTCTTCTCCAGGTTCTCGACGGTGTCGAGCATTTCCCGGTTGCGGGCAATGAAGGGGGCTCTGGACTGATAATCGCCTTCCACCAGAGCCCGCCGGATAAACAGGTTTCGGCATTCTGCCGGATCAACCTTGGCGTAGGGAATGCGGCGTTTGGGCACCACATCCAGGCCGTAGAGGGTGACCTTTTCATACCCCATGACCTGGGCTCGCTTCTGTTCCCAGTGAGGCTCGAAATAGTGGTGCTTCACAATATGACCAGCCAGCGGTTCCACCCACTCCGGCTGTATGCCCGCCACCATGCGGGCGAACACCTTGCTGGTTTCGACAATTTCCGCCGCCACAATCCACTTGGGGCCGGACTTGGCCACTTTCGATCCGGGAAAGATCATCACCTTGCGGTTACGGGTGGCCAGGTATTCCCGCTTTTCGACTTTCACTGCAATCTGGCCCAGCAACCCGGCCAGGATAGCCTTGTGGATCCGGTCGTAGTTGGCGGGGTCCCGGTTCATGCTGAGCTTTTGCTCACGGCAAATCAGGGTCAGCTGGCGATGGATATCGCGCCACTCCCGCATACGCATCCAGCTCAGGAAAGTTTTCTGGCACAGCTTTTTCAGCTGGTTCTGGGACAACTCCTGGCGCTGCTCCTCGAACCAGTTCCAGATATTCAACAAGGTCGCAAAGTCGGATTCCTTGTCGTTGAACGGGGCGTGCGCCTGGTCTGCCGCCTGTTGCTTGTCCTGGGGTCGCTCCCTCGGGTCCTGGATGCTGAGGCCGGCAATCACAATCAGCACCTCTGCCAGGCTGCCGTGGTCTGCCGCAGTGACCAGCATCCGGGACAGGCGCGGGTCCAGCGGCAGGCGGGCCATGGTACGGCCGAGTTTGGTAACACGGCGCTTGTCGTCAACCGCGCTCAGCTCTTCCAGCAGTTTGTAGCCATCGTTAACCTGCCGGCGGTCCGGTGCTTCCAGGAACGGGAAATGGCGAATCTCGCCCAGCCCGGAGGTAGCCATCTGCAGAATAACGGACGCCAGGTTGGTACGCAGAATCTCCGGATCGGTGAACTCCGGGCGATTCAGAAAATCGGTTTCATCGTACAGGCGAAAACAGATACCCGGTGCCACCCGGCCACAGCGCCCTGCCCGCTGGTTGGCACTGGCCTGGGAGATGGGCTCGATAGGCAGGCGCTGGATCTTTGAGCGCACACTGTAACGGCTGATGCGGGCAACACCAGTGTCGATCACATAGCGGATGCCAGGCACCGTCAGGGAGGTTTCCGCCACGTTGGTAGAGAGCACAATACGCCGGCCCTTGTGGGCCTGGAAAACGCGGTTCTGTTCCTGGTTGCTGAGCCGGGAATACAGCGGCAGCACTTCGGTGTGCCGCAGCTCGGCATGGCGCAGCACCTTGCTCAGGGCGCGGATTTCCCGCTCGCCGGGCAGGAACACCAGAACATCCCCCGGAGGCTGTTTTTCCCTACGCTCGTGCTGTTCGATTTCTTCGAGGGCCGAAAGCACCCCATCGGTCCAGCCCTGATCCCGGTCGTCTTCATCGCCCGCCAGCGGGCGGTAGCGAACATCCACCGGATAGGTACGGCCGCTGACTTCGATCACCGGAGCCTTGTCAAAGAACTCGCTGAAGCGCTCTACCTCAATGGTGGCGGAGGTGATGATGATTTTCAGGTCCGGCCGCTTGGGCAGCAACTGGCGCAGGTAGCCCAGCAGGAAGTCAATATTCAGGCTGCGCTCGTGGGCTTCATCGATAATCAGGGTGTCGTACTTGTCGAGAAAGCGGTCGTGCTGGATTTCCGCCAGCAGGATACCGTCTGTCATCACCTTGATCCGGGACGACTCGGAGGTGTTATCGGTGAAGCGCACCTGATAACCCACCTGCTGCCCGACCTGCTCGCCCAGCTCCTCCGCAATCCGGGCCGACACACTGCGTGCCGCAATCCGCCGGGGCTGGGTATGGCCCACCAGCCCGCGGATGCCCCGGCCCAGGTTCAGGCAGATTTTGGGAATCTGGGTGGTTTTACCGGAGCCGGTTTCACCGGCAATGATGACCACCTGGTTTTGCTCGATGGCCCGGCTGATGTCCTCTACCCGGGCACTGACCGGCAGGCTGTCCGGAAAACTGGCAGGCTTGTGCAGGGCTTGTCGCTTCTGCACCTTCTCCAGCCCCTGGTCCAGCCAGCGTGCTATTTTCTCCAGATCCTTCTGCCCGGGCTTGCCCTTGCTCCGGCTGACCTGACGAATAATGCGCGCCGCTTCCTGCTGGTTACAGGCATCCAGCTGGCTCATAAAGGCCTTCACGGCTGCTTGCGGGTCAGCGGTGATGGTATCGGGTGCGTTACTGCGGGTCGGTTCTGTCATTGCTCGGTTTACGGGCTCTTGCTGGGGGCTGGATCTGTTCAGACGCCACAGTCTAACGGGAAATCGCCCCTGCAGAAACACAAAGACCCCGCCGAAGCAGGGTCTCTGGGCTCTCCCGGGAGAGCAGGCAACACCAGGAATCAGGCGTTGGCTTCATCCCGCAGTTCGCGGCGCAGGATCTTGCCCACGTTGCTCTTGGGCAGTTCGTCGCGGAATTCAAAGTGCTTGGGCACCTTGTACGCGGTCAGGCGCTCGCGGCAGAATTCCTTGATCTCGTTGGCGGTAACGCCTTCCTTGGTGGGCACCACGTAAACCTTCACGGCTTCGCCGCTCTTGGCATCCGGGATACCAACCGCAGCACACTCCACCACTTTCGGATGGCTGGTTACCACGTCTTCGATTTCGTTCGGGAACACGTTGAAGCCGGACACGATAATCATGTCTTTTTTACGGTCGACGATACGGATGTAGCCGTCTTCCTGGATCAGCGCGATGTCGCCGGTTTTCAGGTAACCGTCTTCAGTGAAGGACTTCTGGGTGTCATCCGGGCGCTGCCAGTAACCACGCATTACCTGCGGGCCTTTCACGCACAGCTCACCGGGTTCGCCAACCGGGGTTTCATTGCCGTCGTCATCAATGGTCTTGATCACGGTAGACGGAATCGGCAGGCCGATGGTGCCAATCTGGATGGCGCTGCGGGGGTTGAAGGTAACCACCGGGGAGGTTTCGGTCATGCCGTAACCTTCGCTGATTTCACAACCGGTCACACGCTCCCACATCTTGGCCGTGTCGCTGGTCAGGGCCATACCACCGGAGGCGGTCAGCTTCAGGCCGGAGAAGTCCAGGTCCTGGAATTCTTCGTTGTTGCACAGGGCGACAAACAGGGTGTTCAGGCCGATAAAGGCGGAGAACTTCTGCTTCTGCAGCTCCTTCACAAAGCCCGGGATATCACGGGGGTTCGGGATCAGGATGTTGTGGGCACCGGCTTCCAGCATGATGCCGCAGTTCAGGGTGAAGGAATAAATGTGGTACAGGGGCAGCGGTGCGATCACCACTTCCTTGCCTTCTTCAATCTGGTCTTCCAGCATCGGGCGAACCTGGGTCAGGTTAGCCACCAGGTTGGCGTGGGTCAGCATGGCACCCTTGGCTACGCCTGTGGTACCGCCGGTATACTGCAGTGCAGCCAGGTCATCCAGCTTGATGTCGACCGGGGTGAACTTCTCGCGAGCACCGGCGTTAAGCACGGCTGGCAGCTTGTGGGCACCGGGGATGTTGAACGGCGGTACCATTTTCTTCAGGTACTTAACCGCAGCGTTCATCAGGGTACGCTTGAGCGGTGAATGCATGTCGGCCACTTCGGTAATGATGACATGCTCGATACCGGTATGAGGCAGCACCTTCTCCGCGTTTTCCGCCATGTTAGCCAGTACCACCAGGGCCTTGGCGCCGGAGTCGTTGAACTGGTGCTCCATTTCACGGGTGGTATACAGCGGGTTGGTGTTCACCACGATCATGCCCGCACGCATGGCACCGAAAACCACAACCGGGTACTGGGAAACGTTGGGCATCTGTACCGCGATGCGGTCGCCGGGTTTCAGGTCGGTTTTGTTCTGAAGCCATGCAGCAAAGTTGCGGCTCTGGGTATCAAGATCCTTGTAGGTCAGCGTAGCGCCGACTGCGGAGAATGCGGGGCGGTCACCGTATTTCTTAACGGCCTGCTCAAAGACATCCACCATGTTCTTGTATTTCTTAAGGTCTACCTCCCGGGGAATGCCGGCGGGGTATTTGTCTTGATAGAACTGCTCGAAATCCATCACCATCTCCTGTCTGAACGGCGCGAATTGATTAAAAAATCAACCCTACAAAAGTATCAGCCTCAAAAAGTGGTGAAGAGAATAGCAGTTTTGTTAACGATGAGGTAGGTTTCAGGACAACGAAAGCACTCCCCTTGCCGGAAAAACCAATCACCGGAGCCTGTGATGAGCGACACCCTCGATACCCTGGAAAATATTACCTACAGCGAGCTGAACGAAGGCGATTCTGCCACCTTCACCCGAACCCTGACCGAAGACGAGCTGGTGCTGTTTGCGGCCGTGTCCGGAGACGTTAACCCGGTGCACCTGGACTCCGAATTTGCCGCTGAATCCATGTTCAAGGAACGCATTGCCCATGGCATGTGGAGTGGCTCGCTGATTTCTGCCGCACTGGCGACCGTGATGCCGGGCCCGGGCACGATCTACCTGGAACAAAGCCTGGCATTCAAACGGCCGGTGAAGCTGGACGATACCCTGACCGTCACCCTCACTGTGCTGGCCAAGGAACCGAAGAACCGGGTGGTGTTCGTTTGCGATGTACGCAACCAGAACGACCAGCAAGTGGTCAGCGGCGAAGCCAGGGTAATCGCCCCTACCGAGAAAATCTCCCTGCAGAAACCCCGCCTGCCGAAGATTACCATCGAAGGCTGAACCGGCGCTGATCAGCCCGGAAGGAATTCAATCGGGAATTGAACCTTCCGGGTTTCTACCTGCGCCGATCCGAAGTTGAACATCCGCACCCGCATGGCGATGCGCTGCTCAAGGCCCGGATTACCAAGTTCTGAGCTAACCACCTGACAGGCCGAGACGCTGCCGTCCGGTTCGATCACCAGCTCCAGGGTAACCTTGCCTTCCAGGGTCGGATCCTGCCGCAGTTCCCGCTGGTACAGCGAATACAGCACACTCTTCTGGGCATCGAATACCTGCCGGATATTGCTCATGGCGCGCTGGCCAACCGAAGGCCTGGCAGCAGGTTTCGCCCGGGCCACCTGCACCTCTTCTTTCGGTGCCTGCACCTGACTCACCTGGTGTTCGGCAACCGCTACCTCCCTGACTGGCGCGTCACTGTCCTGCACGCCACCACTGCCGGCTAACGCTTGCTCCCGGTTCACCTCGGGTTCCGCCACATCAGATTCATCACCCGTGATATTGGCCTGCCGTGCCACCGGTACCGGCGTTTGTTCTGTCCGGGTCAAGGCGGCCAGCCGGTCTTTCATGGCAAAAAGGCCCGAGCGTGCGGCGGTTTCCCTCGCTTGCTCGGTAGTCTGGGCAGGCTTATCCGCGACGGTTGCAGCCGGTTTTGCAGGTTCGGGCTGAGGCTCCGGAGCCGGTTCCGGCGGCGTCACTTCTTCGACGTTTGCGACCGGTTCTGGCTCCGGCTCCGGCTCTGGCTCGGGTTCCGGTTTGACCGGCTCAGGCGGTTCTACCGGCGCCGGGGTTTCGACCAGCCGGGCCAGTCTGGGCGGAACCTTTTCGGCCTCGGACCGTTCCGGCTCGGGCACGATCAGCCCCGGAATGATCACCGCAGGCACCAGGAATGCCGCCAGCATCACGATCACAATTACGCCAAAGCGAATGCTTTCTGCCCGGTCATGGCTCCAGGGTAAACGGGTGCTTCCGACCTCCTGACGCTCAGCCATTGCGAACCTCCGCTTCCACGGCCAGCCGCACCTGGCGGAACTGCTCGTCTACGCAGGTTTTCATGATCTTTCGTAACAGGCGATAGTCGGTCTCCCGGCCTGCCATAATGGTGACTTCCAGGCCCTGTTCCGGTATCTCCGCCCAGCGATTTCGGCGATAGGCCAGCTCTTCCGACAAGCCGGCCACGTGCAGGTCATCGGCACCGATGCTATCCACCCGGGCGACTTCCCGGCCCTGCACCAGAATGGACTGGCCGCTGACCTGAATGGTCAGGTTCTCAACGGCATCCTTCTCCGAGGTGGAAACCGGTAAAGGCACATCGGCGGTGTTCTGCATCACTTTTACATCAGAGGAATTCACCATCAGGAAGAACACGAGGATGGTGAAGATATCCATCAGCGACACCAGGTTCAGGCCTCCGGCCCGGTGCATCCTGCGGTAATGACGCTGGCGCAGCCTTGCTCTGCGGGAGGTTTTCATGCGCCCTCCCCATTTGCCGCATCTGCCCGTGCGGCCAGTGTCCGGCCCTCTTCAGCATCCATCAGGGAAACGTCCGGAAACAGCTCCGCTTCCACCACGCTGGCGGCCACCACCGCCGAATAGGAACGCACCGTATCCATGACGGTCACCAGGGTCTGGTAATCCACCTCCGGCCCCACTTCCAGGATCACATCGGTTTTATCCGGCACCCGGGATTTGATCTGCTGCAGCACTGTGCGCAAGCCCTCGTAGTCCTGATTCTGCTCTTTCGCCGGCAGCACCTCGATCAGCCCGCGATCGCTGTCGGCTACTTCCAGCCCATCAGGAATCACGGTAACCACCAGCCGGAACTGGTCTGCCGGCGGAGCCTCTCCCGCTTCCATGCCCGGGAAGTTGAGCTCGATCATGCGGATCTGGGTGAACACCATGCCCAGCAGCAATACCGGAACCAGAACAATCATCAGGTTCAGAAACGCGGTAATGTCCAGGTCCGCCGAGGCCTCAAGCCTGCGATGTCGACGTCTCATATCGCCATACTCCTGTTTGTCCTGGCTTTATGATGCGGGCTCACGCAGCGACCGGTGCATCCGGGTCGGACACGATATTCAGCAGTTTCACGCCGGCCATTTCGAAGCTGTCGACAATTTCATTGGTGCGGGTTTGCAGCAAGGCGTGGAACAGCAGCAGCGGAATGGCAGAGATCAGGCCAAACGCGGTGGTGTTCATGGCTACGGAAATACTTTCCGACAGCAAAGTGGCTTTCTGGGCCGGATCCGCGGCGGCAACCGCGGTAAAGGCGGCGATCAGGCCGATGATGGTGCCAAGCAGGCCAAGCAGCGTGGCGACATTCGCCAGGGTTGCCAGGTACTGGGTGCGCTTTTCCAGCCGTGGCAAGACTTCCATCAAGCCTTCTTCCATGGCGTATTCGATGTCTTCACGGCGGCTGTTTGACAGCAGGCGGGAAATCCCGGCCCCCATCACGGCCGCAATGGCGCTGTCGGAGGTAGAGGCCGCTTTCATGGCCCGCTTGAAATCCCGCTTTTGCAGGGCCGGCAGAATGCCCCGCTCAAACGCGAGCCGGTTTCTGCGCCGCACCGCTCCCAGGTAGATGAAGCGTTCCAGTGTTATGGCCAGCCCAAGCGCCAGAACCAGCGCGATGGGGTACATGAATGGGCCGCCTTCCTGAAAGAATCGGATGATGGTGTCGAGCATGTTGCGTTTCTCCGTCTACTGCTGTGTCACGGTTGGGTCTGGCCGGGTGCTGCGGTTAATGGCTGCAGCACCAGCGGGTTCAGGGTCTGCCGGAACTGGCGGTGGCTTTCCAGCGTCCGGATTGAAAGCGGTTGATCCAGTTCCGGGGCTTCCCGGTTCAGTTCGGCCCGGGGCCGGCGCGGCAGGCTAGGTGCCTGCCAGGGCAATATGTAAAGCACCCGGGGGTCGTCTTCGCCGCCACTGGCGGAAATCCCAGCCACCTCAAAGCCAGGCTGCTCCGGCGATTCGGCCTCGGTTGCGTCGGCACTTTGCGCCAACGCGGCTTGGGCAAAAACCAGCATCAGGGCGGTTGCGACAGCACGAAGTACCGGGCTCATTGCAATCTCCTCTGAAGGTCGGCCATCCAGCCGGTGACAGCCTTGTCTTCCTCCGCGGCCAACTCGGTATAGCGCTGGTAATGGCTAAGCGCAGCGGAAAGATCGAGCAGGTAAATTTCTGAAATAACTGCCAGGTTGTAATGGAGATCAGCCACATCCGGGCTAGCCTGGATGGCGGTTTTGAGCACGCCGGCGGCTTCTTCAAACCGGTTTTGCTGCTTCAGCAGCAGGGCCAGGTTGTTGGCCGCCGCAGCGTCGGTCGGGTCCAGCGCCACGGCTTTTTGTAATGCTTCAATGGCAACCGATGTCTGGCCTTGCTGGTGCGCGAGCATGCCCTGCCGGGCCAGTTCCCGGGCCTGCTCCGGCGAACGTACAGGCTCCGGCTCCGCTTGCTTGGAGACCGGCCCATTAACGGCACACCCAGCCAGCACAACCAGTCCGATCAGCACACCGACCGTGCGGCAGCGCATACTGAACTCAGGCATCGTCGTTACCCTCCATGTTCCAGCTCATCCATCGCAGTTCCCTCTGGTAACGGCCCGGATGCATACCTGCCAGCGCTTCCAGGCTGCGGGCGATCCACTGGTCATAGCCCTGCCCGGTAATGCGCTGATGGTTACGGGCATGCAGTGCCATGGCCCTTTCTTCCAGCGGGAAGGCTTCTTCCTCCAGCAGCATCTGGTATTGCATGGTTTCCATATCGTTCAGTTCGGCCGGCACCTCTGATGCCATCAAGTCACTGGCCAGGGTTCGGTAGAGCTCTGCGCGCCGGTAAAGGACTTCGGACTGCACGGCCTCACCGGCAAAGGACTCCGCTTGCAGCAGGTAGGTTTGTGCCTGCTCCATGGCTTGCTGTTTTCTGGCCAGGGTGGTTTCGAGGGGCGCAGTCAACGCAATGGCTGCGAAACGTTCAGCAGCATCGGAACCCAGCGCCAACGCAGCGTCTGCGGCCCATTGCAGGGTCTCTTCCGAGTGCCACTCACTGGCGTCTTCCCGGGCCAGCAGGGTGTTCTGCTGATTGGAAACATCGATGCCGGACTCAATCAGGCGCTGACGCATACTCTGCTGCTGCAGGTGATCCCCCGCATCGGTGGGCTCAGGCGCAACGGCCAGCCACTGCTGGTAAAGATCGTTACGTTCCGGCTCAGCACCCGCCTCGTGGTACAGCGCTGCGGCACGCAGCTTTATGGGCCAGGGCTCCGGCGCAGAACCGGCAGCGGCCATGAGTTCGCCCGCGGCTTTCACCGGCTGACCGGATTGTTGATAGGCGTAGACCAGCTTTTCGCTGGTTTCAGCCGTAAGGGCATCTTCCGGGAAATCGAGGCGGAACCGGCGCAATTCATTAATGGCGGTTTGCCAGTCTGCAGCCTTCAGCAGGGTGTTGGCAGCGTCGAAGCGGGCCTTGATGGCGATTTCCGAGCCCGGGAGGATGGTTTCCACTCGCTGGAAATTGGCAACGGCCAGTGCCGTCTTGCCAGCGCCCGCTGCGGTTTCTGCTTGCCGGTATATTGCAGTGGCCAACTGGTTCTGGATTTTTTGCTCATCATCCCGGGCCTCGGCCACCTGCGGAGTTGCCTGCACCAGTTGCAGCGCCTGGCGCCAGGCTGCCTCCGCCTGCGGATAGTCGCCATCACCCTGCCGTACCCGGGCCGTAACCAGCCAGGCGGCGTACTGTTCCCGAGGGCTGGCTTGTGGCCAGTCCAGCGTGGCGCGGGCATACCGAAGCGCCTGCTGGCCGTCGCCGGCTTCCAGCCAGCGATTGGCGAGATCGGCACGTAAAGCGGACAGCCTGGCATCCGGCCCAAAGGCATTGGTGTAGCGTTGTTCGGCGGAACTCAGGCTGGCCAGTGCCCCGGTAACAGGTTCGGAGCGGTTGCCCAGCCTGCCCCGCAGAATGCTGATCGCCGCCCAGGCAGATTCCGCAGAGCGGTCATGGGAATACGTGTAGGCCGCTTTCTCGAAATTGGCCAGGGCCTGGTCGAGGCGCCCCATCTGCAATCTTGCATCGCCCGCCAGGTGCAGGATTTCGCCGGTGTTATCGGCTCGCAACGCCAGGGATTCGTAATAATCAGCCGACCGGCTCCAGCGCTTGCCGGCGTAGTGATAGTCGGCCAGGAACCGGCTGTAATCGCGCCAGTTTGCCTTCTGGTTGCCGTTCAGGGCGGTATAACGCGCATCCGAAGCGAAGCGCGCAACATAATCGGAACGTGCGACTCTGGCGGCCCCGACATCTCCGGCCATCTGCCAGAACTCAACGCTCTGAGCCAGCATATCCGATGCTGCGGCGTTGTCCGGATAGGCTGCCGCAAAGGCTTCATTCACCGCCACTGCCTGCTGGTAGCGGCCCTCATGGGCGTGCAGATCCGCCAGCCGGTCATAGAGAATCGGAACCCAGGGTGACGGATTGCGCCCGGCAAGCCAGCGGTCCAGTGATCGGGCGTTATCGGAGCGGGCCGCCATCACCGCCAGGATACGGAAGCTGTCTTCGATCATGTCCCGGCTCTCGGCCGGCGGTGACTTCAGCCGTTCGGGCTCCGGCAGGTGCTGATCCAGCAACGCCATGAACGATTCCACCGAGCGACCCCAGGCACCTGCCCCCTGCTTGAACTGGCTCCAGCCCATCATGTAGCGGGCTTTTGAGGCGATATCCTGTTTACCATCACCATCAAGCAGTTGGCGATACCCCGCTTCGGCTTCCCGGTAACGACCGGCGGAAAAGTCGGCTTCAGCAACCCGGAACCGGGCTTCCGGCACCAGCGGGGATTTCGGATACAGGCCAATCAGCTGCTCAAGCCGGTCGATGGATTGCTGGTGCTGGCCGGTCAGCGCGTGGGCTTTCGCCATCTGGTACAGGAGTTCATCCAGCCGGCCGGAGAAAGACCCCCTGGCCAGGATGTCTTCATAGCTCTCCAGCACGTCCTCGTAGATACCCGCCTCCTGTTCGGCGGAAAAACCCACCTCCTGGCCGGAGCGGTCACGGATGTTGTTCAGGCGGTTGAGGGCATCGATGCGCACTTCAGGTTCGTCAGAACTCTCGAACAACTTCTGGTAGCGGCGAGCAACTTCGGCAGGCGAAATGGCCGGTAATGGCCGGCTTTCGAATTTCAGGAACACCGGGCGCATATCGCCCAGGGTTTCCCCGTCGCGACCAAGCTCCACCCGGAAGGATTCCTGGCCCAGAGCCGGTGCCGATACCAGCGCTGCCATCAGCAAGCAGGTACGTAACTTCAGCCGGGCGGTGCTTTTCATTGGGGCCATCGGGGTCACTGGGCGCCCTCCCCGCCGGCTTCATAAGCCAGCTTTTCCAGTGCCAGGTATTCGTACAGGTGCGCCACTTGTTGTTCGGTTCTGTCTATGGCGTGTTCCATGCGCCTGTCTTCGTTGGCCACAAAGGCCAGGGCCAGTTCATCCAGCTGGCCGGACGCCTGCTGCCGGGCTTGCAGAACCTGCTGGCCAAGCGCCCGGCCAGTGGTGGCCAGTTCCCGGGCTGCTACCAACAGATCGTTCATGCCACCGTGGTGTTCGATGACCTGCGCAAATACTTCAAGGTTGTGCCGGTTCTCTTCAAGTATTGCCGACATCTCGTCCAGCCCGGCTACCCGGCGTACCCCGATCTGGGTGTCGGCTTTTTCCAGGAAACGAAGCAAATAGGCCATGCGTGGCTGGGTCAGGGTTCGGCTGTCCGAAAGGAACCACTGTGTCTGCGGGCCGCGGGCATCGGTTACCAGGGTTTTATAGGCGCCATCGCTTTTGATGCCACCTGCCAGCTTTGAAAGGGTTGTCCGCTCTCCTTCAAAGGCCACGTTGGCGGCCAGCCAGGACTCCCCGGCCTGGCCGGGATAACCGGCAATGTCGTAGCCCCGCCCCATGCCAATCCAGGCTTCCGCCACACCGGGAAACGCCAGGGGGAATTTCTTGGCCCGGTGCCAGCTCTGCATGGCGCCCCGGTGGTTTTCCTTGCCGGAAAGAGCGAGGCCATGCAGGTAAAGCGCCCTTGGAGCGTGGTAACTGTCGAGCGAGACCTTTTCCAGAAACCCCAACGCCTTGTCGTATTCCTCGTTATTCAGGGCCAGGTAACCGGCGCGCAGATGCAGCTGGTCGAGTAGATCACGGCTGCGTGCCGACTCGGTATCATGGGCCGCCATCGACATAGCCACCCGCAGGGCAACCAGCGCCCGGGACGGATCAAGGTCGGTCTCGGCAAAGTCAGCCGCCAGGTTCATGTAACCCACTGCGGCCAGGTAACCTTCCTTCATCCCGGCCAGAACCTGACCGGCCTTATCGAGCCTGCCCTGCTGCCGGGCCTGCTCGGCATCCTGCAGTAATTCCTTTTGCCGGTTGGGCCGGGCAATAGCCGCGTTCCCGGCTTCAGAGGTCGCCGCCCCGGCCCAGGGCTGTTTGTCCAGGCTAACCCGGGGCTCGTAATCCGGCCCGGTCGCGTCGATGCTCATCTGCAGCTGCATCGCACCCGACACTTTGCGGAACGGGTGTACCACCTCACGACGGACAAACCGCTTGTTCACCGCCCTGGCATTGATAACGGCGGTCAGCTGATGGTTGCCATCCGCCATATAGCCAGTAAACAGGGGGTAGCTGCGGCCGGCTTCAAGGGATTCCCTCTCGGAAAGGGTAAAGAGGTGATTACCAACCGGCCGGCCATTCAGGAACAGTTCGACAGAATCCAGGTCCAGTGCTTCCGGATTGGCGAGGGAGAGGGATACCGCAACGCGGGTATCGATGGTCTTGCGCAGCTGTTTCTCAAGGGTGTGCACGCTGGCAGCGTGGCGTGAGACCTCAGCCTCCAGGCCACTGATGGCATTGTCGATGGCCGCAGCACTGGCCTGGGCCATGGCTGCAATCATCAACATAACAGGAAGACCGGATATCCAAAGCCCCCTGCTCCGTGGGGGTATCCGGCACTGTTGTGATTTTTGTCTGCCGAACATGCTGATCCTGCTGTGTAACAATTCGAAAGGAAGAGTAACACCGGCTACAAACCAAGAACGGTATCCAATTCACCAAATGGCATTTTGGGTCAGACAGCAAAAGTGTCGGTTTATTTGACAGATGACGGGGCCAGAGGGAGTAACCAGACAGCGATTTTCCGGTTAACTTATTGATCTTGCTTCAGAAGGGAAAGGGTTGGCCCCTGACTTGCTTTAACGGAAGGGGCGGGAGCGCTGAATGGGCAACCCCCGCTTGAATATGCCGAGCTTTTGCCGATGCGTTAACCGCGCATCGGCTTTTTTTATTTGCTCAGCTGCTTCATGGCCGATTCCAGGCCTTCAATGGTAAGCGGGTACATGTGGTCTTCCACCAGCTGCCGGGTAATCCCCAGCGACCCTCCGGTACCCCAATAGCTCTCCGGTAGCGGATTCAGCCAGACCACCTTGTTGAAGTGCTCGGTAATCCGCTGCATCCATGTGGCACCGGCTTCTTCGTTCCAGTGCTCGATGGAGCCGCCCGGGTGGGTAATCTCATAGGGTGCCATGGTGGCATCACCCACAAAGATCACTTTGTAGTCCGGCGTGTACTTGTGAAGGATGTCCCAGGTGCTACTGGTTTCATTCATGCGGCGAATATTGTTCTTCCACACACTCTCGTACACGAAGTTGTGAAAGTAGAAATACTCCATGTGCTTGAATTCCAGCCGCGCCGCCGAGAACAGCTCCTCGCAGACCCGGATGTGCGGGTCCATGGAACCACCCACATCGAAGAAAATCAGCACTTTAACGGCATTATGCCGCTCCGGAACCATCTTCAGGTCGAGGTAACCGGCGTTACGGGCGGTAGAGCGGATGGTGTCGTCCATATCCAGCTGATCGGCCGCCCCCTGTCGAGCAAATTTACGCAACCGGCGCAGGGCCACTTTGATGTTGCGAATGCCCAGGGTGATGCTGTCGTCCAGGTCTTTGAATTCGCGTTTTTCCCAGACCTTAACCGCCCTGCCCTGACGACCGTCTTTCTGGCCGATGCGGAAACCCTCGGGGTTGTAGCCGTTGGCGCCGAATGGCGAGGTGCCACCCGTTCCAATCCACTTGTTGCCACCGGCATGGCGTTCTTTCTGCTCTTCCATGCGTTTCTTGAAGGTTTCGATCAGCTCCTCGAGGCCGCCCAGGGATTCGATTTTCGCCTTCTCTTCCTCGGACAAATGCTTCTCGAACTCGGCCCGCAGCCAGTCGTCCGGAATCAGTGCCTCGAGCAGGTCATCCAGGTTTTCGATGCCTTCGAAATACGCCTTGAACGCCCGGTCGAACTTGTCGAAATGGCGCTCGTCTTTCACCAGGCACACTCGCGCAAGGTAGTAGAATTCTTCCATATCAGCAAAGGCCAGGCGCTGCTGGAGGGCTTCCAGCAGGTCCAGGAATTCCCGCAGGCTGGCCGGAACCTTGGCCCGGCGCACTTCGAGAAAAAAGTCGATCAACATAAAGCGAAACTCTTGCCAGAGATCAGTTGCGGCGGCGCGCCATGAACGCCAGCTTCTGCAGCAGGTGCACGTCTTGCTCGTTCTTCACCAGCGCGCCGTACAGCGGCGGCAGTGCCGAGCTGCTGTCTTTTTCCTGCAGTGCCTTGGCAGACAGTTCATCGGCCATCAGCAGCTTCAGCCAGTCGATCAGCTCGGAGGTAGACGGTTTTTTCTTCAGGCCGGGCACCTTGCGCACGTCAAAGAACACTTCCAGCGCGTCCCGCACCACTTGCTGCTGCAGCCCTGGGAAATGCACGTCCACGATTTCCTGCATGGTGTCGTGGTCCGGGAAGCTGATGTAGTGGAAGAAGCAACGGCGCAGGAAAGCGTCTGGCAGTTCTTTTTCGTTGTTACTGGTGATGACCACGATGGGGCGTTTCTTCGCTTTGACGAACTCCTGGGTTTCGTAAACGAAGAACTCCATCCGGTCGAGTTCCAGCAGCAGGTCGTTCGGGAATTCGATGTCGGCCTTGTCGATTTCGTCGATCAGCAGCACCACCTGGTCGTCGGCCTCAAAGGCTTCCCACAGCTTGCCTTTAACGATGTAATTACGAATGTCTTTGACCTTCTCATCGCCCAGCTGGGAATCCCGCAGGCGGGAGACCGCGTCGTACTCGTACAGGCCCTGCTGGGCCTTGGTGGTGGACTTGATGTGCCAGGGAATCAGGCGCATGCCCAGGGCCGCCGCCATTTCTTCCGCCAGCAGGGTTTTGCCGGTGCCGGGCTCGCCTTTGATCAGCAACGGGCGCTGAAGCGCGATCGCTGCGTTAACAGCCATCTGCAGGTCATCGGTGGCTACGTATTTTTCGGTACCGGTAAACTTCATGGGTCTGTGTCCTGTTTGGTTTCTTTGAAAATTATTTGCGTACCAGGCGGTAGCGAACGAGATCCAGTATCCACACCAGCAGCATCACCAGCGATGCCACGGTGAAGTTGAATATGGCGGAACCGGCCGCGCTGATGTCGCCAAGGATCAGCTCGTAGCCGGCGAACAACCAGGCCGGGATATACCAGCCTGCCACTTCCGGTGATTCCACGGGCGTCAGCAGCAACACAACCAGTGCTGCCAGCAGCAAGGTGCGCAGCCCGTAAAGTGGCAGCAGGCGGAACAGCGCTTTCATCATGTAGAAAAACACGACAAACGCAACGGCGTAGGCCGCCCAGAAAATCCCGTATGCCAGTGAGGCGTCAGTATCCATCATTACAAAATCCAGTGAATGATATGTTCTTCCCAGTCTTGTTCGGCAACGTCGTCTTCAGAGACCACCTTGCCCCGTACTGAAACACCGGCCCTGTGCACGGAATCCGGATCGCCGCTTCGCAGCGGGTGCCAGTCCGCCAGCGGCCGGCCTTCTGCCAGGGTGCGATAAGCACAGGTTTGCGGCATCCAGTGGTACTCGTTCACCGTGTCCGGCGTCAGCACCGTGCACGCCGGTACCTTTTTCAGGCGCTCGCTGTAAACCGTGCAGCGGCAGGTTTCCAGGTCCATATACCGGCACGCGAGGTCGGTATGGTACACCTCGCCGGTGTCTTCATCTTCCAGCTTCTGCAGGCAGCACAGGCCGCAGCCATCGCACAGGGATTCCCATTCGGCCGGCGTCATTTCATCCAGGCGCTTGCGCTGCCAGAAGGGAATCTCGGCAATCATTTTTGACGCTGCTCGATCTTGCGCTTGAAATCGACGATATAGGTTTCCTGCTCTTCCGGCATCTGAAGGAAAAAGGATTTATCGTGGATAGCTTCAAGGACTTCTTTCCCGGTCGTGCGGGCCAGTTTCTTGTCCGGTGTCAGCAGCAGGTCCATCGAATGGACCGGCTTTCCGAAGATGCTCCGCAATGCTTCCGGCAGATCGTCCCAAACCTGGCCGCGGCGTACGTAGATATAGGTGTCCATCTTCTTGCTGCTACGAAACACCGAAACGAATTCACGGTCTGTCATGGTCTGAGAAGTTCCTCGATGTCTGTTTCTACCGGCTTCAGCAATTCGCCTCGCCAGCCTTGAAAAAATTCGTTTCCGGCCAGGGTGCCGTCTTGCAACACCTTCTCGATACGCTTCCTGGGAGCCATAAGTTCTATTGGAATATCAAGATCTTCCGCCACTTTATTAAAGCAACGCTTTACCTTTTTATAGACAGCTTGCTGGTCCCGGCTCAGGGGCCGGGGGATTGGCTCGAGGTTGGCATTATCGGCTTCCCGACCTTCGCGGACAAGTTCCAGCAGGTGCTCGCCATAGCGTTTTACGATACCGCCGGGAACGCCCTGGATGTCGTTCAGCGTTCTCAGTGAACCCGGCAGGCGTTCAGCGATGGCAATCAGCAGGCCATCGTTCAGCACCCGGTTTCGGGGGCGGTCGACCTTCTGGCATTCCCGCTCTCGCCAGGCCACCAGCAACCGCAAAACGGCCTGTTGCTCCCGGGTGAGAGTCCAGCCACCGCGAAGTTTCAGGTAATGCTGCTCCGGATCTTCCTGGCCTGCGGCTTCATCGGCAAAGCGCTGGGATTCCTCGGCCAGGGCCTGTTCCAGGTTCCGCTGCTTCAGCTTTTCAATCACCCAGTTCCACAGGGGCTCCAGGAAACGGATGTCGTCTATGGCATACCGCTGTTGCTCCGGTGACAGCGGGCGGGACACCCAGTCTGAGCGGGTAACGGATTTATCGAGAGCTTCTCCGAACAGGGTTTCCACCAGTTTGGCGTAACCGAGCGAGAACCCGGCACCGGCCATGGCGGCGCCAATCTGCAGGTCCAGCAGCCCGGCCGGTGCCACGTTCAGCCAGTGGCGGAACAGTTCCAGGTCTTCGCTCATGGCGTACAGCAGCTTCGGGCGAGCCGGATCTGCCAGCATAGTGCGGAACCCAGCCGAGCCTTCGGCTACGTCCGGGTCAATCAGCCAGTACTCCCCTTGCCCGCCCAATTGCACCAGGCCGGGGATGGGGTAAAAGGTGGAGACCCGTTCAAATTCAGTATCCAGCGCCACCGGCGCGCCGGGCGCCAGCTGCTCCAGCCACTGATCAAGCTCCGCCGGGCTGCTGAGCCAGCGGACAGTCTCGGGGGCCGGGGGAACCGGTGCGGCCAATGGGCTATCTGTCATAGGAAAACCTGGAGTTATTCGGAAAGGGGTTTACGGCCCCGGAAGGCGTGTGTGAGGGTAAAACCGTCGACGTAACCCAGCTCACCACCCACCGGAATACCGTGGGCCAGCCGGGTAATGAGGATATTCTGGCCATCCAGTCGGTCGGCAATATAGTGGGCTGTGGCTTCACCTTCCACCGTGGGGTTGGTGGCCAGGATCAGCTCGGTAACGCCTTCTTCGCGCACCCGCCGGAGCAAACGTTCAATGCCGATTTCTTCCGGGCCAACGCCATCGATGGGCGACAAGTGTCCCATCAACACAAAGTAGCTGCCCCGGTAGTCACCGGCCTGCTCGATAGCCAGCAGATCTGACGGGCTCTCTACCACACACAGGGTACCGGTGCGGCGTTCGGGCTTTTCGCAGATCTGGCAGATGTCGGTATCGGAAAAGTTCTGGCAGCTGTCACAGCGGCGCACACCGTCCATAGCCTGGCTCAGGGCGCCGGCCAGCCGGGTGCCGCCGGAACGTCCCCGTTCCAGCAGATGAAAGGCCATACGCTGGGCGGTTTTCTGGCCTACTCCGGGTAAACACCGGAGTGATTCCACCAATTCATCAACCAGGGGGCTGAATGCCATGAATACTCCTCAATTCCGATGGCAGGCTGGCGTCAGAACGGCATCTTGAAGCCGGGCGGCATGCCCATGCCAGACATCATGCCGGACATTTTGTCCTTCTGGTTGGCCTCTACCCGGCGAACGGCATCGTTCACTGCGGCTGCCAGCAGGTCTTCCAGGATTTCCTTGTCTTCGGACAGCAAGGAAGGATCGATCTCTACCTTTTTGACGTCGTGTCGACCGTTCATGGTGACTTTCACCAGCCCGGCGCCGGATTCTCCAGTCACTTCCGCCTTGGCGATTTCTTCCTGGGCCTTCTGCATCTGCTCTTGCATCTGCTGGGCCTTTTTCATCAGGTCGCCCATATTGTTCATCATCTGCTTATCTCCTGCCTGTCTCTGCGGGGCGGATGGATTCTTCTACCACCCGTCCTTCAAATCGTTCAACGATGCTCTGCACCACCGGATCTTGCCGGATGGCAGCTTCTGCGGCTTTCTGCCGGGCGACCCGCTGGCGCTCTTCAAATGCCGCCGGAGTATGGGGCCCGGGAATGCCCTGCTCTATCTTTAACTGTGTGGCGTCGCCAAAGTAGGATCTCAAGGCCGCCACAATTTTTTCTTCGTGTCGCGCGTTCAGCAGCCGGGCATGGCCTTCATCCAGGGTAAGCACAACGGTTTGCCCGTCCATGGCCATGGCGCTGTAGCTGGCCAGGTTGCCGGGCATGCCGGTAATTTCCAGTTGCCGGTAGTCACGTTCCCAGACAAAGCCGTCCGGGTTAACCGGTTCGGCCGGCGCTACGGCTTCGGGCTCCGGATCCGGCTCGATTACAGCCTGCGGTATTTCGACAGGCTGCGGGCTACGGGGTTCCGGTTCGCTTACCGGCTCCTGCGCGACCGGTGGCTCCGGCGCCACCTCATCATAATACGGGGGCTCTGGCTCATCCTCCCAGGGCGGGGTATCCATAACCGGTGGTTCCGGCATGGATTCTGCCGCTGGCTCCGGTGCGGGCACAGGCGCAGGTTCCGGCTCCGGTTGCGGTGATGGCGCTACAGGCGGCGGCTCAGGTTGCGGATGTTCCGCAACCGGGGGCGATACCGGGCCAGGGTCGGGGTCGGGCTCCGGTTCGGCGCGGGCGGTGCTTTCAGCGTTACCGGAAGTCACTGCCGGCGGCTCGCGACGGTCAGCCCCGGGCCGGAACGCGAGCATGCGCAGCATGGTCATTTCAAAACCCATGCGGGCGTCTGGCGTTACCGCGAGGTCTTTGCGGCCGATCAGGGCGGTCTGGTAAAACAACTGAGCATCCTCGGCACTCAGCTGCCTGGCCAGGGCCTGCACCTGGGCGGCATCACCCAGCGCGTTATCGGCACTGCCCGGCACTACCTGCTCCATAGTCACGCGATGGAACAGGGAAAGCAGGTCTGCCAGGATGACCCCGTAATCCGGCGCAAATTCCGAAATCCGGCTGATTTCCGCCAGCAACCCGGGGCCGTCCCGCTCTACCAGGGTACTGACTATCCGTTCAATGTCCCGCTGGTCGATGGTGCCCAGCATATTACTGACATCGCTGGCGCTGAGGTTCTCATTGCCAAAGGCGATGGCCTGGTCGGTCAGGCTCAGGGCATCCCGCATACTGCCGTCGGCTGCCCGGGCCAGCAGCCACAGGGCCGGCTCTTCAAAAGGAATGGTTTCTTCTGTCAGCACGTGTTTCAGGTGGCCGACAATGTGTTCCGGCGTCATCCGTTTGAGGTTGAACTGCAAACAGCGGGACAGCACGGTAACCGGCAGTTTCTGGGGATCGGTGGTGGCCAGCAGGAACTTCACGTGCTCCGGCGGCTCTTCCAGGGTTTTCAGAAACGCGTTGAAGGACTGGTTGGTGAGCATGTGCACCTCGTCGATGAGGTACACCTTGAAGCGGCCACGACTGGGTGCGTACTGAACGTTATCGGTCAGTTCGCGCATGTCATCCACGCCGGTGCGGGATGCGGCGTCGATTTCGATAAGATCGACAAACCGGCCTTCCAGGATCTCCTTACAGCTGTCACATTCGCCGCAAGGGTTCGGGGTAATGCCGGTTTCACAGTTAAGGCACCGGGCCAGCAGGCGGCCAATGGTGGTTTTACCCACACCCCGGGTACCGGTGAACAGATACGCATGGTGCAGGCGCTGGTGTTCCAGTGCGTGAACAAGTGCCTGCAGCACGTGTTCCTGCCCAACCATGTCTTCAAACGTACGGGGGCGCCATTTCCGGGCTAAAACCTGATAGCTCATGTTCCGTCAACTGCTGTGAAAAATGCGCTTAACTCTAGCATGGACCCGGTTTCAGAAGAAGGATGACGTGGCTATGAATCCATGCCGGCCGTGCGCTCCAGGGCGCGAATTCGCCGGCGTTCATGCTCTTCGGTGAAGATCCGTTCCCGCAGGGCTTCCACCGCAGCCTGCCGGTCGGCCGGAGCCAGGCCTTCGTTATTGTCGATCAGGGCCTTTTGCTGCCGGTATTCACCCAGCCGGTTCTGCCACTGATTCCGCTGCTGGTCGAGCCGTGCCAGGCGTTCGGTAGCTTCCGCACCATAGGCCTTTAAACGCAACTCCCGCACTTCGGCTTCCGAAGCTCCCTGCTCCCGCAGTTGCTGCACCTGCATAGCCGTTTCGACCACGGTTCGGGACCGGCGACGGAGTTCACGGGAATACTCTGGCAACAGCTGGCCCAGCTGCGCCAGGGCGCGGTCACGCTCGGAAGCTGTCAGGCTTTCGTCGCTGAGAATCTTCTGGCGGTCGAGCATCACCTGCAACCGGCGCTCTTCTTCACCAAAAAAGCCTTCCGCCACATCCGGGCCGAGATGCTCCCGGCGCAGGTCATGAATCTGGCCCAGGGCCTGGCGAACGTCGTCAACGCTGTGGTGTTCGTTACTGGCCATCGCTTCCGCTGCTTTCCGGTACGACAGGTAGTCATCAAGAATGGCGAGCACCTGTCGCTGAATCTCCGGAGGTAAATCCTGTGCCTTGAGCTCAGACGCCAGGCGGGCCTTCAGGGTTTCGTAATGGGAGGCGCCCCCCGTCAGCCCGATAAAGAAATCCAGGTAACGGCGCAGCTGGCGGTCCAGCACCAGGTTGCCATTCATATCAAGGCGCACCTGTCCGTCCACTTCAATGTCAGAAACGCGTTCATCACGGGGTAAGGCAGGATGATTCACATTACCAGGCACCAGCGCGGAACCCGATGAACCAGCAGTAGCTGCCGGTTGCTCCTGCTCCTGCTCCACGACCGATGAGACTGGCTTCGGGGCCGTCTTGACAGGACCCGGCATAAGCCACCAGCCGGCCGCTCCGCATACAAGCAGCAGGCCGGCCAATACAGCAAATCGTTTATGGTTCATAAAATCGATCCGTGGCGGGCCGCAGGGGCCCGCCTTCGGTTATCGGCAGTGTCAGAGGCCAAGATTCTTAAGACGGTTTGCCTGTTGCCGGTACAGCTGAACCGGATCTGTCACAAACGGCCCTACCAGCCCCAACACCTGGTTCACTTCGTCCAGGTGGTTGTGGCGGTAATCCACACCCAGCACCTTGCCAAGCTTCATGCTGCAGGACGGCACCATGCCGTCGGAGGGTTCGTCAAAGACGGGAGTCAGGGCACCCAGCAGCAGGTCGCTCGGGTCCAGAACATTGGTGATCGCTTTGTTGCCGCCCCAGGAGTAGTAGCGGATGCCGTTGGCCACTTGTGCGCCATCATTACCGCAATAAGAAGAAGGAAGGCCTGCCGGGAAGTCTGCGTTGAAGGCAATACTGCCTTCCGTGCTCAGTGACTGGATGGCAGCGGCGGTGTCTTGCGGCAGGCCGCCACCACCGGAGAAGGTATCGATCAAGCCGAAGAACCAGTCTCCCAGGCCGTCCAGGCTGCCATTATTCATGGTATCTGCCAGCGGGGTGCCCCAGTTAACGCCACCGACACTGGATACCGAAGCCACCAGGTCTGGTCGAACGCCCGCCACATAGCGAATGGTTGGGCCGCCATGGCTGTGGCCAATCAGGTGCACCTTCTCGGCCCCGGTTACTGCTATATATTCTTCAATCTGGGCCAGCAACTGCTCACCACGGATCTCGGTAGAGTTGGCAGCAGACACCTGGGGAACAAAGACTTCCGCCCCGCTTTCCGCCAGTTCATCCGGCACTCCGTTGAAATAGGAGACCAGGCCAAACAGCTTATTGAAGCCTGACAACCCGTGCACCAGGACAATCGGATGCTCGGTCTGGGTATAGGTATCCTGCTTACTGAACCACCATGCGGAAGCCGGCTGGGCAGTCATTGCTGCCGCCAGTACACCCGCCGTTACAACTGCTTTTGTTTTGGCACTTTTCATGTGTTTCCCTTTTTGTCTTTGTTGTGTTCGGGCAACGGCACAATACCCAATGGGCAGCATGCCAAAAACACTATAGACAGGGATAAGTGCCAACAGGGCCACATAACGCTCAATTGTGAAACGGATCACAAAGCGATACAGGAAAACAGAGAAAATCGGAAAGAAAGAACAACGAGGGGAAAATCTGGGGGTGACCCCACCAGCAATCCCCCGGCACACACATCCACCGCTTCGGCTGCTCCCTTCCGGGCCTGACCGGGTTCACGGTTTCATGTTGCGGAGGCACCAATGGGGCCACCATAACGGCGTTTCGGGACATTTCCCCGAAAGCGGCGCGAATAGTATCAGAAGGGTTTCAGGACTACAACGGCCTATAGCGGTAATGGCACTTCATCCTGCCGGAACCAGCAGGCAATGCTGTAACGGGTGCGCCTTGCCGGCAGAACCTCATGGGGCACCTGCTCGCTCAGGAACAGCACCGCCCTGCCTGCTTCCGGACGCACCTGCCCGACCATCTGCCCGGAATCAGCTGCAGAGAACACCCGCAGTTCTCCGCCATCTTCCAGCCCCCAATCCTCGTTCAGGTACAACACCAGGCTGACCACCCGGGAGGCACGGCCACGAAAGCTGTCCAGGTGGCGCTTATAGAAATCGCCGGGGTGATAGGTGGCGTAATGGGCCTCAAACCGCTTGAGCCCCAGATACAGGCGCCGGTTCAGACCTTCCCTTATCTGTTCCAGGCATTCGAACAACAGGCGCTGCGGTTCACTGTTACCATCCATCCAGGCAATCTTGTCGCGACGCACACTGCGGTCTTTCACCAGGTCCCTACCCCGGCCGATACCGGCGCGGCTCATGGCCTCGGTTTTATCCAGGATGGCTACTTCGTTGCGCAACGCCGCCAGCAAACCAGCCGGCAACCGGGGGGTAAGGTCCAGCTCCATCCAGGCCGATTCACTCAAACCATCCGCCAGCTCATCCAGCCAGAAGTCATCAATCGCTGGCTGAACATCTGCCCCGGTAACGGTGCTTATTAGTTCGTCACCGGCAACCTGTTCGAGCTGATCGGCAGCACGTTCCAGCACAGGGTCCGGAAACGGAATGATAATGGCCTGGTCGCTGTCTGAATGCATGGTGGGGCCTCGCGGAATTTTCCGGCTATTGTAGGGTCAAACTCGCCGGCAAGCCGTATTTAATTTAATCTACGGATAAGAAGATACACTTAAGGAGAAGCCACCCGCCATGCCTGAAAGCAGTCACACTCCGCCGGTCTCCGTCACCCCGGGCCAATGGTCGTTCACCCGCTGGAAGACCATTGGCCAGCTGGAAGCCCTGGAGGTTCATCATCCGGTATTCAGCGCTACGGTATTTCTGCAGGGCGCGCACCTCACCCACTTTGCCGTAAACGACGACACCAACTGGCTGTGGCTGAGTGATACCGCCCGATTTGAACCGGGCCGTGCCATCCGTGGCGGCATTCCTGTGTGCTGGCCCTGGTTTGGCGACCCGGCCCGCAACCCGCCGGAGATCCGCAAACGGGTGCATACCCCCTCAGCCCATGGCTTCGCCCGCACTGCCCTTTGGCGGCTGGAAGATGTCCGGGAAAGTGCCCATAAAGTGGAAATCAGCCTGTCGCTAAATGCCAATGAAGACTTTGCAGACCAGTGGGATGGCCACGTGCTGGCGCTGATGACCTTCAGCTTTTCAGTCCGCGGCTGCCAGATCGCCCTGACCACCACCAATCTATCCAAAGACCCGCTGGCGCTGAGCCAGGCCCTGCACACCTATCTGCCAACCTCGGACATCAGCCGCACCCGGCTGCTGGGGCTGGGCCACAGCCAATATATGGATACCCTGAAAGACTGGGACTACTTTGAACAGGAAGGCCCGGTTTATTTCGACGGTGAAACTGATCGCATCTACGAATCGGCAGAGCCACTGACCCTGGTCACCCCCGCGGGAAAACGCAAACTGACATCTGTTGGCAGTGATTCCACGGTAGTGTGGAACCCCGGCCCCGAGAAAGCCTTAAGACTTTCTGACTTTCCGGGCACAGGCTGGCAAAAAATGGTGTGTGTCGAAACGGCCAATGCAGCCACGGACTACCGGGTATTAAATGAGGGCCAAAGCCACACGCTTGGCGTTGTAATTGGTCGCGGCTGACGGCCTGAAGCAATCGTCAACACAGGGAGCGGGTATGGGTATGGGCCTGGCATCTTATCTGAAATCCCGACTGGTTCCGGCGGAGCTGGAAGCGCAGTTGAACCGAATTCGCAAACCCATCGGCAGCCTTGGCTACGACCCCTGGGGATTCAACAACGATGCCGTTAAGTACGGCTTCACCCTCACCCGGCAAATCTACGAGAAATACTTTCGAGTAGAGGCCTCCGGCGTGGAGAAGGTTCCAGCGGAAGGCCCGGTATTGCTGATCGCCAACCATTCCGGCCAGCTGCCCCTGGACGGCCTGCTGATCGGCTATGCACTGGCTTCCCGCCCGGACCAGCCTCGCATACCCAGAGCCATGATCGAGCGCTTCTTCCCGACCGTCCCATGGCTGGGCAACCTGCTCAACGATGTGGGCGCTGTGCTGGGCGACCCCATCAACTGCGCCAAGATGCTGGAGAACGATGAAGCCGTCATCGTGTTTCCTGAAGGGGTTCGGGGCTCCGGCAAACTCTACCGGGACCGCTACCAGCTCAAACGCTTTGGCAACGGATTCATGCACCTGGCGATGAAATACAACACTCCGATTGTGCCGGTGGGTGTTGTCGGCTGCGAAGAAACCATTCCGGCCATCGCCAACATCAAACCCCTGGCCAGGGCGTTGGGCGTGCCCTACGTACCGGTGGCGCTACCAGTGATCTTCCCGGTGAAAGTGCGCCTGAACTTTGGCGAACCCATGTACTTCGACAACAGCGAGATCCCGGAAGAACAGGTGACTGAACGGGTTGAAGCGGTCAAGGCAGAAATCCGCAAACTGATCGACAAGGGCCTGAGCGAGCGGGAGGGGCTGTTCTGATGTCTGAACAACGCAAGCCCAGAATCCTGGTGACCGGTGCAGCCGGCGCCCTCACCCAGCAAGTAATCAACCGCCTGAGCGATAACTGCGACATTGTGGCGGTGGACTTCCGACAGCAGGTGTACCTCAGCGATGACATTCCCAGCTACTGCATCGACCTGAACAAGCGGGGCTTTGAAGACCTGTTCCGGCAATACCGGTTTGACGGCGTTATCCACCTGGGCCGGCTGATGACCAGTGAGCTGACCCGGATGCGCCGCTACAACGCCAACGTACTGGGCACCCAGAGGCTCCTGGACCTCTCCCACAAATACGGCATCAAACGGGTGATTATCCTCTCTACCTTCCACGTGTATGGCGCCATGGCCTACAACCCGGCGCTGATTGACGAAGCAGCCCCCCTGAAAAGTGCCGGGCTGAGCGCAGACCTGGTGGATTCCGTGGAGCTGGAAAACCTGGCCAACATTTACCTATGGCGGTATCCGGAGCTGAACATCACCATTCTGCGGCCCTGCAACATCGTCGGCCCGGGTGTACGCAACACCATGAGCGCCCTGCTCTCCAGCGAACGGGCGCCGGTGCTGGCAGGTTTTTCGCCGATGATGCAGTTCATCCATATTGACGACATGGCCGATGCCATCGTGCTGGCCTGGCAAAAGCCGGTCAAAGGCGTGTTCAACGTGGCGCCCCACGATTGGGTAGCCTATCAGCAAGCCCTGAAAATGTGCGGCTGCAAGCGTATTCCGATTCTGTCTGTGCCGCCCATTGTGCCGAAAACCATTGCCCGGCTGTTGAACCTGAAAAGCTTCCCACACTACCTGCTGGCTTTCTTCAAGTACCCGGTGGTGATTGACGGGCGAACCTTTGCCAGGGAGTTCGGCTTCAAGCCCAGGCGCCCCCTGAAAGAAATCTTCCGCTACTATCGCAACAACAAGCGCCCGGTGTAGCCTTGACGGTGAACGGGCGCCGTTTTTCGGAATCCCGTGGCGAAAGCGGTGAACAGGGATACTCTGTACAAACTACTAGAACCTGACCCGTGAGAACCTGGAAGATATCCGCATGCTCACCGGCATGGAAAGTATGGGCGGGCCATCCATGCGGGTCATCCTGCTCGGCCAGCCGGAACTGAGACAGGCCATAACATCAATTCCGCAGTTGGCCCAAAGGGTGAAACTGTTTTTCCACCTCGAGGGGCTCACGGCCCTTGAAGCGATCGATAGTCGTCGAAGAACCCGGGCCTGATCAGGCCCGGGCTATAGCACATCAGAAGGTATCGCCGGGCACCCTCACCCAGCCTTCCATGATAACCCGCGCACTGCGGCTCATGATGGCCTTGGTGGCAGTCCATTCGCCGTTCACTTCTTTCGCTTCAGCTCCCACACCCAGAGTTCCGGAGGGGTGGCCGAACGTCACTTCGGTACGGTCACCGCCGCCGGCGGCCAGGTTCACCAGTGTTCCGGGAATCGCGGAAGCCGTTGCGATAGCGACGGCTGCGGTACCCATCATGGCGTGGTGAAGCTTGCCCATAGACAAGGCGCGAACCAGCACGTCGATGTCGGCCGCATTGATCTGCTTGCCGCTGGAAGACACATAATCCGCCGGCCTGGCCACAAACGCCACCTTCGGCGTGTGTTGACGGTTAGCCGCCTCGGCAACATCCTTGATCAAGCCCATTTTCACTGCGCCATGGGCACGGATGGTCTCGAACATGGCCAGCGCTTTCGGGTCGCTGTTGATGTCGTTCTGCAGCTCCGTGCCTTTATAACCGATGTCTTCCGCATTCAGGAAGATGGTCGGTATTCCGGCGTTGATCATGGTCGCTTTCAGGGTTCCGATACCCGGCACGTCCAGGTCATCCACCAGGTTGCCGGTGGGGAACATGGAACCTTCACCATCGGCCGGATCCATGAATTCGATCTTCACTTCCGCGGCCGGGAAGGTCACGCCATCCAGTTCGAAATCACCGGTCTCCTGCACTTCACCATTGGTGATGGGTACATGGGCCACGATGGTTTTCTTGATGTTGGCCTGCCAGATGCGGACCACGCAGGTGCCGTTTTCCGGGATGCGGTCTTTAGAGACAAAGCCACCGTTGATAGCAAAGGCACCGACGGCTGCGGTCAGGTTGCCGCAGTTACCGCTCCAGTCCACAAACGGCTTGTCGATCGCTACCTGACCGAACAGGTAGTCAACATCGTGGTCCGGCTGCGTCGGTGCGGCCAGAATCACCGTTTTACTGGTACTGGAGGTGGCGTTACCCAGACCGTCGATCTGCTTTTCATAGGGATCGGGACTGCCGATCACCCGAAGCAGCAGCTTATCGCGGGCCTCGCCGGGCACCTGACACGCTTCCGGCAGGTCTTGCAGCCGGAAAAACACGCCTTTACTGGTACCGCCACGCATGTAGGTGGCTGGAACCTTTATCTGTGGGGGGAAGCTCATGCCGCCCCCTCAGACGCCAGGAAGTTCTGGGCGAAGCGCTGCAGTACGCCGCCGGCGGAGTACACGGTGACTTCTTCCGCGGTATCCAGTCGGCAGATTACCGGTACCCGGTCTTCTTCACCGGTCTTGCGGTGGATGACCAGTTCCAGCTTCGTACCCGGAGCTGCGGCACCTTCTACGTCGTAGGTTTCGGTACCGTCCAGATGCAGGGTCTGGCGTGTGGTGCCTTCTTCGAACTGCAGGGGCATCACACCCATGCCGATCAGGTTGGTACGGTGAATGCGCTCGAAGCCTTCAGCAACGATGGCTTCCACACCCGCCAGGGCTACACCCTTGGCGGCCCAGTCACGGGAAGAACCCTGACCATAGTCAGCGCCAGCGATGATGATCAGCGGCTGCTTGCGCTCCATGTAGGTTTCGATGGCTTCCCACATGCGCATGGTCTTGCCTTCCGGCTCCACACGGGCCAGGGAGCCCTGCACCACTTCGCCGTTTTCGTCCCGAACCATTTCGTTGAACAGTTTCGGGTTGGCCAGGGTGGCACGCTGGGCGGTCAGGTGATCACCCCGGTGGGTAGCGTAGGAGTTAAAGTCTTCCTCCGGCAGGCCCATCTTATGCAGGTACTCACCGGCGGCGGAGTCCATCATGATGGCGTTGGACGGCGACAGGTGGTCGGTGGTGATGTTGTCCGGCAGGATCGCCAGCGGGCGCATGCCCTTGAGCTGGCGCTCGGCCGCCATGGTGCCTTCCCAATAAGGCGGGCGGCGAATGTAGGTGGACTGCGGGCGCCACTCATACAGCGGGCTCTTGGCCTGCTCGGCTTCATCCAGGTTGAACATCGGGATGTATACCTGCTTGAACTGCTCCGGCTTAACGAACTCGCCAACAATGCGGTCGATTTCTTCGTCAGACGGCCACAGGTCTTTCAGGGTGACCGGCTTGCCATCCTTGTCGTAGCCCAGGGCGTCCTGTTCGATGTCGAAACGCACAGTACCGGCGATGGCGTAGGCCACAACCAGTGGCGGAGACGCCAGGAACGCCTGCTTGGCGTAGGGGTGAATCCGGCCGTCGAAGTTACGGTTACCAGACAACACCGCAGTGGAGTACAGGTCGCGGTCGATAATTTCCTGCTGGATTTTCGGGTCCAGGGCGCCAGACATACCGTTACAGGTGGTGCAGGCGTAGGCCACGATGCCGAAGCCCAGCTTTTCCAGCTCCGGCAGCAGTCCGGCTTCTTCCAGGTACAGTCGGGCAACCTTGGAGCCCGGTGCGAAGGACGACTTCACCCACGGCTTGCGGACCAGGCCCAGCTCGTTGGCTTTCTTGGCCAACAAGCCGGCCGCCACCACGTTGCGGGGGTTGGAGGTGTTGGTGCAGGAAGTGATCGCCGCGATAATCACCGCGCCATCGGGCATCAGGCCCTTTTTCTCTTCTTCCAGGGCCTTGTCCAGATTCACGGCAATGCCGCGATCGTGCAGGTCGGAAGTCGCCACACGGCGGTGCGGGTTAGACGGGCCAGCCACGTTACGCACAACGGTTGAAAGATCAAATTCCAGCACACGCTCGTACTGGGCTTCGGTCATTTCGGTCGCCCACAGGCCGGTTTCTTTAGCGTACTTCTCAACCAGGTCTACCTGCTCGGGCTCACGGCCGGTCAGTTTCAGGTAGTCGATGGTCTGCTCGTCGATGTAGAACATCGCGGCGGTGGCACCGTATTCCGGAGTCATGTTGGAAATGGTGGCACGGTCGCCGATGGTCAGGCTGGAAGCGCCTTCACCGAAGAATTCCAGATAGGCACCAACAACGCGTTCCTTACGCAGGAACTCGGTAATCGCCAGAACGATATCGGTGGCGGTGATGCCCGGCTGACGCTTGCCAGTGAGCTTCACACCCACGATATCCGGAAGGCGCATCATGGAAGGCTGGCCCAGCATAACAGTTTCGGCTTCCAGACCACCCACGCCCACAGCAATAACACCCAGGGCATCAATGTGCGGGGTGTGGCTATCAGTACCTACGCAGGTGTCCGGGAAGGCGATCGGATGGCCATCTTCGTCCGGGCGGTTCTGGATCACCGGAGACATTTTCTCCAGGTTGATCTGGTGCATGATGCCGTTACCGGCCGGAATCACATCCACGTTACGGAACGCGGTGCGGGTCCAGTTGATAAAGTGGAAACGGTCTTCGTTGCGGCGGTCTTCGATGGCACGGTTCTTTTCGAAAGCGTCCGGATCAAAGCCCGGTGCTTCCACCGCCAGGGAGTGATCCACGATCAGCTGGGTGGGCACCACCGGGTTAACTTTAGAAGGATCACCGCCCTTCTCCGCGATGGCATCACGCAGGCCGGCCAGGTCTACCAGGGCGGTCTGGCCCAGGATGTCGTGGCACACCACACGGGCCGGGTACCAGGGGAAATCCAGGTCACGGCGGCGCTCGATCAGCTGCTTGAGGGAATCGGTCAGGGATTCCTTGTCACAACGACGCACCAGCTGCTCGGCCAGGATCTTGGAGGTGTACGGCAGCTTGGCATAGGAGCCCGGCTGAATGGCCTCTACCGCCTGGCGGGTGTCGTAGTATTCCAGGTCGGTGCCTGGAAGGGCTTTTCTGAATTCGGTATTCATGGTTTAAAACCTCTTAAGAACGCTCGCCAATCGGCAACCAATCCTGGTGCTCAGGGCCAGTGTATTCGGCACTCGGGCGGATGATTCGGTTGTTGGCGCGTTGCTCTTTTACGTGGGCGGTCCAGCCGGAAACCCGGGACATTACGAAGATCGGGGTGAACAGCTCGGTCGGGATGCCCATGAAGTGATAGGCAGATGCGTGGAAGAAGTCGGCGTTACAGAACAGCTTCTTCTCGCGCCACATAACTTCTTCGCAGCGAACAGATACCGGGTACAGCACGGTGTCGCCCACTTCCTTGGCCAGCTTCTCGGACCACTTCTTGATAATGGCGTTGCGCGGGTCGGATTCGCTGTAGATAGCGTGCCCGAAGCCCATGATCTTCTCTTTGCGCTCCAGCATGCCCATCAGGCCGGCTTCGGCTTCTTCCGGAGCCTGGAACTTCTGGATCAGCTCCATGGCCGCTTCGTTGGCACCGCCGTGCAGCGGGCCGCGCAGGGAACCGATGGCGCCGGTTACGCAGCTGTGGATGTCAGACAGCGTGGAGGCACAAACGCGAGCGGTGAAGGTCGATGCGTTGAATTCGTGCTCGGCGTACAGAATCAGGGAAACGTTCATCACCTGCTCGTGCAGCTCGCTGGGCTTCTTGCCGTGCAGCAGCTCCAGGAACACGCCGCCGATGGAATCGCTTTCGGTGTTGGCGGTATCGATACGTACGCCTTCGTGGGCGAAGCGGTACCAGTAGGTGATGATGGCCGGGAACACCGCCAGCATACGGTCGATCTTGTCGTCCTGCTCGCTGAAGTCCTGCTCGGTTTCCAGGTTACCCAGCATGGAGCAACCGGTACGCATCACGTCCATCGGGTGGGCGTCTTTGGGGATCTGCTCCAGCACCAGTTTCAGGGCATCCGGCAGGGTGCGCAGGCTCTTGAGCTTGGTCTTGTAGGCATCCAGCTCGGCCTGGTTCGGCAGCTTGCCACGCAGCAGCAGGTAGGCCACTTCTTCGAACTGGGCATTGTCAGCCAGATCAGTGATGTCATAGCCGCGGTAGGTCAGGCCGGTACCGGTTTTGCCAACGGTACACAGGGCGGTTTCGCCAGCCACCTGGCCGCGCAGGCCTGCTCCACCTAGTTTCTTTGCTTCAGCCATGTTGGTCTCCCAGATTTTCTGTTTATATTTTGTTCAGTTTAACGCAATCAGTCCTTTTTCTGAGCAAACAGCTGGTCCAGCTTCTGCTCGAAATCGTGGTAGTTCAGGAAATCGTACAGCTCCATGCGGGTCTGCATCAGGTCTACCACGTCTTTCTGATCGCCTTTCTCGAGGATGTTCTGGTACACCGTCAGCGCGGCCTTGTTCATGGCGCGGAAGGCGCTCAGCGGGTACAGCACCATGGCGGCGCCGGCTTCGGCCAGTTCCGACTTGTTGTAAAGCGGCGTGGCACCGAACTCAGTGATGTTAGCCAGGATCGGCGCATCAATGGCTTCGGCGAAGGCTTTGTAGTCGCTCAGCTCGTGTACTGCTTCGGCGAAGATACCGTCTGCACCGGCTTCAATGCAGGCCTTGGCGCGGTCAATCGCAGCTTCCAGACCTTCTTTCTGGAAGGCATCGGTACGGGCCATGATGAAGAAATCTTTGTCTTCCCGGGCATCGGCAGCAGCCTTGATGCGGTCAACCATTTCCTCTTTGGAAACGATTTCCTTGTTCGGACGGTGGCCACAGCGTTTCTGGGCAACCTGGTCTTCGATATGAACCGCAGCAGCACCGGCGCGTTCCATTTCACGGATGGTACGGCCGATGTTGAAGGCTCCGCCCCAACCGGTGTCGATATCCACCAGCAGCGGTACGTCTGTGGCAGCCGTAATGCGGCGCACATCTTCCACCACATCGTTCATGGTGGTCATGCCCAGGTCCGGCAGGCCGTAGGAGGCGTTAGCCACACCACCACCGGAAAGGTAAATGGCCTGGTGCCCTACCCGCTCTGCCATCATGGCGGCGTAGGCATTGATAGTACCAACAATTTGCAGCGGCTGGTTTTCTTTCAGGGCCTTGCGGAAACGGGCACCGGGGGATAGTTTGTTAGCCATGTCATTTACCTCTTTGTTCAGATAGTTAGAACGCCTTCTTGAATCTTTTTCTCAATATTCTTGCGGGCGGCGTTGATGTGTCTTTTCATCAGGAATTCGGCGAGTTCCCCATCGCGCTGGGCAATGGCTTCGACGATACGGCGGTGTTCACCCAGCGCCATGTGCGGGCGCCCGGCGGAGGTGCTTAACCGGTAACGGTACATGCGCACCATGTAATACAGATCGCCCAGCAGCATCTGGGCCAGCTTGGCATTGCGGCTGCCGGTGGCGATCCGGTGGTGGAAATCGTAGTCACCTTCAGCCTGGTAATAAGCTTGCCCCTGAGCTTCTTCTATCATCTTTTCATGACTGTCCAGGGTCGCTTTCAAGTCACGGATTTCTTCATCGGTCATCCGCTCGGCAGCCTGGCGCGCCGCCAGCCCTTCCATCACTTCGCGAATCCGGTAGAGTTCAATCAGCTCATCAGCGCTGACAGACACCACCTTAACCCCGGCATGGGGCCGGCGAACCAGCAGGCCGCGAGACTCCAGCCGGCCCAGTGCTTCACGCAGCGGGCCTCGGGTCAGGTTAAAGCGGGAGCACAGCTCTACCTCACCGATCTTCTCACCGGGCGCAAGGTCTCCGGTAACAATAGCAGTTTGCAGACAATCAAAAGCCTCATCGGCGCGGGTTAACGATTGAATCGCAGGCTGGCTCATAGGTTTGTTAACAATATCTGTTGAATTGTTCTGGAATTTACGCATCAAACCCCGGATTGTCAACAATACTGATTTTCTGGTTAGACTATTTGCTAACAATGACTGCGACCTTTATTACACAGGGCTACCGGAACACCCACGCGCCCTCCCCCTTGCCCGACAAGTCCGGTAAACTCTCGGACTTGTGAATCATTTTCTGTGTATCACCGGATCAATACTAAGGACGCCCACATGATCAGGAAGTGCCTGTTCCCCGTTGCCGGCTACGGCACCCGCTTTCTTCCGGCCACCAAGGCCATGCCCAAGGAAATCCTGCCGGTTGTTAACAAACCGCTGGTGCAGTACGGGGTAGAAGAAGCGGCTGATGCCGGAATCCACGAATTCGGATTTGTAACCGGCCGGGGCAAGCGTGCGATCGAAGACCATTTCGATATCAGCTACGAGCTGGAGCACCAGATTGCCGGCTCCGGCAAAGAAGGCCTGCTCACCTCGATCCGGGACCTGATCGACAACAACACCTTTGCCTTCACCCGCCAGAACGAGATGAAGGGGTTGGGCCACGCCATCCTCACCGGCCGCAACCTGGTGGGCGACAACCCGTTTGCCGTGGTGCTCGCGGATGACTTTTGCGTGGGCCCGGAAGATGGCGAGGGCGTGCTGACCCAGATGGTGAAACTGTATAACCAGTTCCGCTGCTCCATCGTGGCGATCGAAGAAGTACCGCAGGACGAGACTCACAAATACGGCGTGATTGCCGGTGAGTCCATGAAAGACGGCCTGTACCGCATTACCGACATGGTGGAAAAGCCGGCCCCGGAAGATGCGCCCAGTAACCTGGCGATCATTGGCCGTTACATCCTGACTCCGGACATTTTCGACATCCTGGAGCGCACGCCTCCGGGCAAGAACGGCGAAGTCCAGATTACCGATGCCCTGCTGGAGCAGGCGAAGAATGGCTGTGTGCTGGCGTACCAGTTCAAGGGCCAGCGTTTTGACTGCGGCAGCATTGATGGCTTTGTAGAGGCCACCAACTACGTTTACGAGAACATCTACAAGAAAGAGAACTAAAAGCGGAATCCGGGGCGCCTAGCGCCCCAGCAACTGCAGAACCATGCGCCGGTTATCGTCTGTTGTCTTGCGGAACCGGCGCAGCAGTTCCGCCTCGCCGTCTGTCAGCTGAACCCGGCTGATTTCCTGCTCCAGCTCCTGCAGCGCTACCGAAAGATCATCACTGTTACTGAAGGCCAGGCCTGGCAGCTCCAGCTGGTCACTGTCTCCGGCCTCTTCCATATCGAGCAGCTGTTCAAGGGGCGTCTCCGTCCTGAGGCACAGATCCAGCAATTCGGTAACCCCGGGAAAGCCCCGCTGGCGGCCATCTTCCGCCTCCCAGCTGCGTACCCGCGCCTCGTCTACACCGCAGATTTCAGCGATATCGGCCAAAGACAGCTGCCCCTGCTCCCGTACGTGCCGCAGGCGCCTGTTGAACGATTGCAGGTAGCGCATGGCTGAATGCCCCTGAAAAATTGAGGAAAAGTGAATCAATTGGAAAATGTAACGTACCTATAGCTTTGCACACAATGTTCCTATACTGAAAACACAATAAACAGATTCGCAGGTAGCTCATGGCAGGAACGCACTGGACACCGACATCGCATGGCAGCTGATTCTCGGCGGCGCCCTCGCGAACACCCCAACCGGAAATGGTGACAGGCACCGCCATCGCCAGCACTGCCACCGGATAGCTCAGAGAAACCCCGAGCCGGCGGGCGGTGAACCACCAGCGCCAGGCGCCTGCGATGGTCCCAGCGGGGGCGGCGTTCTGCCGGCAGCTGGCCAACCTGGCTGGATTTCAGCGTCAGGCGCCCGGGATGGAAGGCCTGCCCCAAGGGTACCTGAACGGGCTGGTCTCCATACCAGCTGAGTTCAATCACCCGCGCCTCTGGCCCAGCCAGGGCCAATGCCGTCGCCAGCCCGCCGGGTTGGCCAGACGCGTGAATCACAAGGTCACAATCGGCAATATCCGGTTCAGCAGAGAAAGCAAAGCCCAGCCGTTCGGCCACTGCCTGCCGTTGCCCGTTCGGGTCGATGGCCAGCAGTTCCACACCGGGAATCCGGCTAACCAGCCATGCAGCCAGTAGCCCCACCACACCCAGGCCAACCACGGCAACGCGGTCCCCGACCGCCGGCTGGGCATCCCAAACGCCGTTGACCGCCGTTTCCATATTGGCGGCCAGTATCGCCCTGGCCGGCGGCACTGTGGGAGGCACCGGAATAACGGCCACGGCCGGCACAGAATAACGCCGCTGGTGCTCGGTGACCGGCACCCGCTGGTTGTATACCAGAGATTCCGTCCCCCGGCTGATCGCCGAATAAAGGGCCTGAACCACCACCTGCCCGGAGCCTGGTTGAGAGCGCTCCGGCTCCGGAGCCGGCCGCAGTTCCGATGCCTGAAACCCGGTTATCCAGAAGCCTTCGTTCTTATTTAGTTGCATGGGTCGTTTTTTGTGGACGTGTGCTGGCTCTATCAACGGAGACACAATCATGACTCTGCCAAACCTTAAAGCAATCACCGCCTCTGCCCTTCTGCTCCTGCCGCTGGCCCTGCAAGCGGAGCCCGCTAAATTTGTCGTGGATGAAGAGCATTTCTCCATGAGTTTCGAAATCATGCACGTGGGCTATGCCCCGGTTATGGGCATGTTCCGGGACGTTGAAGGAGAGTTTGAATACGACGAGGAAACCGGAGAGCTCAGCTCAGGCAAACTGATGTTCAAAGCCGCCAGCGTGTTCACCAACCACGAAAAACGTGATGACCACGTGCGTAACAAGGACTTCCTGAACGCCGGAGCTCATCCCGACATCACCTTTGTGGTCACCGGCTTTGAAAAAACCGGAGACAACACCGGCACCGTAACCGGCGACCTGACCCTCCTGGGCCAGACCCGCCCCGTGGATATAGACGTCACCCTGAACAAAGCGGCCGAATACCCCTTCGGCCATGAGGAGTACACACTGGGTATCAGCGCAGAAACCGTCATCAAACGCAGCGACTGGGGTATGACCTACGGTGTCGACAACGGCATGGTGGGCGATGAAGTAACGCTGCGGTTCGGTTTTGAAGCTATTAAAGACGGTGGCTGGTTTTGATCATTGTGCGAATTGCTACCCCTCGGTTTTCGCTGCTTTATTTTTTAGTACCCTAACGATAGATTGATCAACCTTTCCCATACAGCTGGCCTGGTTCGATCATGTCTGACGCCCACAAATCCGATCTGCTGCTTGTTGTCGTTACCCTGTTCGCAGCATTCGGCTGGATGTTCTCCAAAGAAGCCGTGCTGATGATGCCACCGTTAATGTTCATGGCAGCCCGGTTTCTTATAGCAGGCAGTGTGCTGGCCCTTATCGCCCTGCCGTCACTCCTGCGCCTGAGCGCAGACCAGCTTGGCCGCGCCGTTGGCGTGGGCGCCGTGTTCGGCATCGCGATGACTTGCTGGATTATGGGCCTGTTCCACGCCGAGAGCATGGGCGAAGGTGCCTTTCTGACCAGCCTGGGTGTGGTGATTGTGCCGGTACTGGCGCGACTGGTATTCGGCGAACCACAACCCATCAGCACCTGGCTGGCCATCCCCATCGCCGTCTCCGGCCTGGCATTGCTTTCCCTGGAAAACGGCTTCCGGCCAGACCCCGGGCAACTCTATTTCGTGGCCGCAGCGTTCATCTTCGCGCTGTATTTCACCCTGAATACCCGGGCCGCCAACCAGCGCACCGTGGTCAACAAGCGCGGCGAAACCATCCAGAAACAAAAGGTACCGGCATTACCGCTAACGGCCATGGCGTTGCTGACCGTGGGATTGGTTACCCTGGCTGAATCCGCCATCAGTGAGCCCTGGGCGCCCACCCTGACCAACCCGCCCCCCATGCTTTATGTATGGGTACTGGCCAGCGCAGTCGTCGCCACTGCGGGGCGCTTTCTGCTGCAAACCTATGCCCAGAGCCTTTCGATACACAGCCACGGAGTGGTGATACTGGTACTGGAACCGGTGTGGGTAGCACTGTTCGCCACCGCCTGGTTTGGCGAAAGCATGACCGCCCTGCAAATGGCCGGTTGCGGCCTGATCTTCGCAGCACTGCTGGTGAACCGTTGGGGTGCCCTGAGCCGCGCCATCAAAGGCCTGCTGAAAGCCAAAAATCAGCCTCAAAGAGGTTGACCAACCCCCGCGAAATCCGTATATTTCGTCTCCGTTGCGAGACAGGACCATAGCTCAGTTGGTTAGAGCGCTACCTTGACATGGTAGAGGTCCGCGGTTCGAATCCGCGTGGTCCTACCAATCTTGCCTGAAAAGTCAGTCACTTACGATTCCCGTAAGCACTGGCTTTTTTTGTTTCTGCAGCAACTCCCCGGCTTGGTCACCAAAAAGTAAACATCACCCCTTCCTGTGTTCATAGGTGGCATTCAACCTTCCCGCAAGATAGTCCGAACAGGTGATCGGCTCATATTTGGGCGCTTCGTTCGGCTTTACATCCCGGGGGTCCACCACCGCATCCGGGTCCACTTCCAGAAAGAAGGCCACTGAATAGCGTTCCCGCTCTGGCGCCTTCACCCTGTGTGGTGTCGAAAGATAGGTATCGTTGGTCCAGCGCATCAGGCAATCACCAATGTTACAGACAAACGCGCCTGGAACATGGGGAGCTTCCAGCCAGTGCCCTTGTCGGCTGCGCACCTGAAGCCCCGCTACACCGTCCGTCGCCAGAATGGTGATGTTGCCATAATCGGTATGAGTGCCTGCCCCCGCATCTTCCCGGGCATGCACATCCGAACCCGGCGGATAACGCAGCATTCTCAGGGTTGCAATTGGCTGCTTCAGGTGGGGTTCGAAAAAGTCTTCAGCCAGCCCGAGATCCAGGCTGAAGCCGCGATGGATCAACCGGCCAAGCGCCAAGCATTCCGCAAAGTAATCCAGCGCCCCGGCCTTCCAGCCCTCAATCGGTGGCCAGAAATTAACACCCCGGAACGGCTTTCCTGCCAGTACATCCGGGTGATCTTCAGGGAAATCAGTGCCTATATTAAAGGCCTCTTTCCGGTCTGCGCCGGCTTGCGGGTTCAATCTTTCATCCGCCAGCGCCACATAGCCGCGATTGTGTGGCGACCGCTTGATCGACATCTGCTGCTTCTGCTCGGCTGGCAACTGGAATAACTGCCTGGCCAGATCAAATACGCCCTCACAGACCTCCGCCGGGATGCCGTGGTCACTGACGTAAAAAAAGCCGATATCCCTGCAGGCCCGCCCCAGTTCTGCCGCCGTTGCCTGGCGCTCGGTCAGGTACGGGCTCCGCAAACCTTGTAGTGAAATCACAGGTAACTCATTCATGAACCTTCCTCAGGCAAAACCGGTTGTATGGGGGTGTTCAGCAGCACTTCGTCGCAGTTAACGCCCGGGCCGGCGCGATCCACCACCAGGTAATCGGAGTCAGCCGCCAGCGGCAGTAGCGGCGCGTGCCAGGTGCCCGGCCGGTAGTTCACGCCTTGCCCGCCCCTGGCCCAAAAAGCCCGAACCTCCGTTTCATTAAAGTCGCCGGGGGGCGCCACCACCGCCAGGAAATCTCTACCGTTCATTGGCACAAATGCCTGGCTCCCGAGGGGGTGTCGTTCCATCATGTGGATCTCCAACGGTAAAAGCGGCTGGCCCCGGAAAATGGAGAGGATAGCCCGGGCGCCCTCGCCCAGGCACTCAGCACCTGCCAGCTGGTGGAAACGCTCGGTGCGCCCCTGATTAATCAACAAAGGTGCCGGGCCGTGAGTGTCAATGACATCACCGAAGGGTTCGAAAGCTTCGCGGGTAAGCCGCTCAACCGCTATCAGTCGTAACACGCTCACAGAACCGGCTCCCCGAATAACCGCACCCGACTCACCCCGCCGTCAGGAATCATGTTGAAGCGAATGTGGGTAATGGCTCCAAGCTCCTTGAGATCCGTGAACTTAAGTATGGCGTCGGCCTCAAGGGGTTGGGGCTCCAGCAAGGTCGGCCAGAACATGCTCTGGGTGATCAGCGACGCCGCCGTGCCCGCCCCGGCTTCCACACAGGCGGCCTGTACCGAGCAGGCGGCCGGGAAGTTGCCCTTGAAGTGAGCAGTATCTACCTCGATGCTTTCCGGAATACCTTTGTGGCCGAGGGCCAGAATGCACCAGTCGTTGCCTGGCTCTCTCCTACGCCGTGTTTCCCAGCCGTCGCCCATATTGATGCCTCGCCCGGGGCGCAGCAGCTTTCTGGGTTCACCATAGTGGGCGTCGCTCCAGGCCACCTGGTCGGCACCGCATTCCAGCGCCAGCAAGTTGATGGATTGGTTGGGGGCTGCCCGGCGCCAGTCCATCCACGGCCTGCCATAAACCCGCAGGCGCGCAAGCCCGCCGTCCGGGTAGATATGCAAACGCACATGGGTCCAGGGCCGGTCAGAAGTGATGGCGCAGAACCGATGATCATTGCCGGCAAGCTTGGTAGCCGGCACCAGGGGAACCCACTCGCTGTTGCCATCAGGCACAGCTGCCGGGCTGTAACAGGCTTCCAATGATGCCGCCGGTGGGAAGTTGCCGGTAAAGAAACTGGTGTCAAAGTCCACGCCGGTCAGTACCCCCGGCATGGCCAGCCGCACAATGCACCAGTCGTGGCCGGTGGTCCGGCGCCGGCGGGTTTCCCAGCCGTCCATCCACTTGCCGTGGTCATCGTAGCGGTCAGGGTAGAAAGCGGCCGGCCCAGGTGCCAGCATTCGCGCCCGGGGTGCAAAAAACTCGTCGGTGACTTCCAGTACTTCGGCTCCCAGAGAACTGTCCGCCAGGTTCAGTCCCAGCCGGGCAAACTCCGGGCCTTCCGGTACCGGGGCAATCACTACATCAGTCATGGCAGATACTCGAGGTAGGTTGAGACTCAAAGGGATGGTGCGTGCGCCAGTGCCGGGCAATGTCGACCCGGCGGCACACCCACACCCGGTCGTGCTGTTCCAGGTAATCCAGAAATCGCTGCAGGGCGCGGAATTTTCCCGGCCGTCCGATTAACCGGCAATGCAGCCCCACCGACAGCATCTTCGGGGCTTCCAGGCCTTCGGCGTACAGCACATCGAAACTGTCTTTTAAATACTGGAAGAACTGCTCGCCGGTATTGAAGCCCTGGGGCGAGGCAAAGCGCATATCATTGGCTTCAAGGGTGTAGGGAACCACCAGGTGGGGCTGCTGTGTGCCAGCGGAGTCGATCACCTGTGTCCAGAACGGCAGGTCATCACCGTAATAATCGCTGTCGTACAGAAAGCCGCCCTCCTCGACCACCAGCCGCCGGGTATTGGGGCTGTCGCGGCCGGTATACCAGCCTTGCGGGCGCTCACCGGTGAGTGCCTGGTGCTGCTCTATGGCCAGCTGCATATAGCACCGCTCTTCGGACTCGCTCATCTCCTGATAGTGAATCCAGCGCATGCCATGGCAGGCGATTTCGTGGCCGTCTTCAATAAACGCTCTGACCACCTCCGGGTTGCGGGCCATGGCCATGGTCACACCGAATACGGTCAGCGGCAGCCCGCGGCGACGAAACTCCCGCAATACCCGCCAGACCCCGGCCCGGGAGCCGTACTCATAGAGCGATTCCATGCTCAGGTGCCGGTCACGATAGGGTGCGGCGCCGATGATGTCGGACAGAAAGGTTTCCGAGTGCTCGTCGCCGTGCAGCACGCAGTTCTCACCGCCTTCTTCGTAATTCAACACAAACTGCACCGCGATACGGGCGTTACCGGGCCACTGCGCGTGGGGCGGATGTTCACCGTAACCGCGCATATCCCTTGGGTAGGTTTTACCTTCATTCATCCAGGTCGCTCCAGGCCACAGCCTCTGAGAATAACGTCAACAAGAAAATCCGCGGCATGCCCGAAGTCCCTTGGCTCGTACTCTGCCTTGTTTTCCACCATCAGGATTTGCACCTGAAAATCGGCATAATGCTGGGTCGACGACCAGATCAGGAAAATCAGCTGTACCGGATCCACCGGCGCCATCCTGCCCTCATCAATCCAGTGCTGGATTACCGACGCCCTGCCCCGCACCCACTCGCGCATGTTGGTGCGCAGGTGGTCGAGCAAGAAGGGCGCGCCCTGAATGATTTCCATGGCAAACAATCGTGACGCTAGCGGGTATTGCTGCGACATGTTCACCTTGGTGCGAATAAAGGTTTCCAGTGCAGTAGCCGGATCGTCGTCCGGTTTTATTTCCGAGAATACTTTGTTCCAGCGCAGCAGAATGTCGTCGAACATGGCGCTGTACATGCGTTTTTTGTTGCTGAAGTAATAAAGCACGTTGGACTTCGGCAAGCCGGCCCGTTCAGCAATATTCTGGATGGTGGTGCCCTTGTAGCCGTGCAGGGCAAACTCCTGCTCGGCCGCCTGCAGAATGGCTTCCCGGTTCCGCTCCCGGATCCGGCCAGGCCGGTAGCTCCGGCCCGCTTCAGATGTGTTCTGCTGCACTGACAGTGATCTGGTCATGGTTCACTCACTTGTTGTCCGGTGATTCAGGAGTCCACACTTTCCATTCCGATGGACTCCTGAAATGGATCAAAAGTGGAATTTCACCAGTGCGCTGACTGAACTCTGGGTGTCTACCAGCGTCTCGTTCAGGCCAAACTTGTTGTTCCAGTACTGGTACTCAATACCGGCGTAGAGCACGCCCGGGTTGCCCATGAAGTTACCCACGTCCAGCTTGATCTGGGGCGTGAACTGGAACTCGGACTCGTGATCACTGGCCGAGGTGGACCAGTCGATGTAACCATCCACCAGGAATTTCGCCGCACCCACATCAAACGGCAGGCCCCAGGTGACCGTCATCTGCCAGTCATCACTGATCTCGCTGTTATCAACGTAGTAGAAAGATGTAGCGAAGTAACGGAACGCAGGCACGTCCCACGCCAGGCCGAAACCGTACATGTAGTTGTTTGCCTCGGTACCGCCGCCAAATTCGTACTGCCCGGCCAGGGTGATGTCTTTCACCGGCCCGAACGACAAATCCTGGCCTGTCAGCCAGCTGCCGCTGATATTGGGCGCGAATTCACCGTATACGTTGTCGGTACCTTCAAGGTCTCCCTGAGGCTGCTCCCGGTCGATAAAGAAGAAGGTGCCACCCCAGTTGTGGGCGGTCACGTTCTCGAACGTAAAGTAGGTCGCCTCGTATTCCACTCCCCCGTTACCACCGGCGTCGAACTGAACGCCCTGGTAATCGGCACTGTGCAGGATGGAGATACTGGAGCCACCGAAGAACTTCTCGGCATGGGCAGCAGGCGCAAAACAGGCTGCAGCAACGCAGCTTGCGATCAGGATTTTACGAAGTGCTTTCATGGCATAGCCTCTCTGGTTACTTTTTTGGGTCATCGGTTGTTAGCAGTACATCGTTTTAGTTAATGTCCCGGCCGGTAGGGCTGGCCAAGAGACAGCGGGGTGTTCAACCGGGTGCGTACCGGGTCGAACGACAAAAGAATCAGCATCAGGATGGTGACCACGTAGGGCAGCATCGCCAGCAACTCGGTGGGGCTGCGCCAGCCCAGCCCCTGGAGCACCAGGTGAAGAATGGAGGCCGCCCCGAACAGGTAAGCACCCAACAGCAAGCGCCCGGGGCGCCAGCTGGCAAACACCACCAGCGCCAGCGCTATCCAGCCCCGGCCTGAGGTCATGTTCTCGGTCCACATTGGGGTGTAGGCCAGCGACAGATAGGCACCGGCAAGGCCGGCCATGGCCCCGCCAAAGGCCACCGCAAGGTAACGCACGGTGAGTACCCGCAAGCCATTGGCGTTGGCCGCACCTGGCGACTCCCCAACGGCCCTCAGAACCAGGCCGCCGCGGCTGAAGCGCAGGAACAGAGCAACACCTGCAAACACCAGCCAGGAAAAATACACCAGCAAATCCTGGGTGAAAAGCGCCCGACCCAGCACTGGAAGATCACTCAACAGGGGGATCGCAATTTTTTCAAAACCCTCGATGGACTGGCCGACAAAGCCGGCACCCACGAAGGCGCTCAGGCCCGTGCCGAAGATGGTTAACGCCAGCCCGGCGGCGTACTGGTTGGCGGAGAGGGTCACTGCCATAACGGCGAACAACATCGACATCGCCAGCCCGGTCAGCATGGCGACAACAACCCCGGCGGCCAGGCTGCCGGTAGACAAGGTCGCGATGAACCCGGCCACCGCGCCCATCAGCATCATGCCCTCCTGCCCCAGGTTGAGAACGCCGGAGCGCTCACAGATCAGTTCGCCCAGGGCCACCAGCAGCAGCGGGGTGCCGGCCACCATCGTGGCGGCAAGAATGTTGGTCAACAGGTCCATATCAGAGCTCCTGGCCGGCCGGGGCGGCGGGTTGGGACAGGCCTGCCGGTAAAGGCCGGCGAAAACGAATCCGGTAGTGAATAAAGGCATCGCAGGTGAGCAGGTAGAACAGCAGCATTCCCTGGAACATGGCGGTCACCGCCTTGGGCATGTTCATGGCAATCTGCAACATCTCGCCGCCAATAAAGGTCAGAGCCAGCAAGGCACTGGCGGCAATAATGCCCAGGGCATGCATCCGGCCCAGAAACACCACAATGATCGCGGTGTAGCCATAGCCCGGCGACACCTGGGGCACCAGCTGTCCGATCGGCCCGGTCACTTCCGCGGCGCCAGCCAGCCCCGCAGTTGCGCCACCAACCAGCAGCGCAAACCAGGTCAGCCGTCTGGCACTGAACCCGGCAAACGCCGCCGCCCGATGATCCTCACCCACCACGTTCAACTGGTAGCCGATGAAGCTGCGGGCAAACAGCACCCATACTGCGACAGCCGCCAGCAACCCGAAGGCCAGGCCGATGTGCAGCCGCGTGCCGTTAATCAGCGCTGGCAACAAAGCCGCATCGGCAAACATCACCGACTGGGGAAAGCCAAACCCGTAGGGATCTTTCAGGGGCCCGTGCACCGCATAGAGCAGCAGGTTCAGGGCGATGTAATTGAGCATGATGGTGGTGAGGATTTCGTTGCAGTTCAGGTGAGTCTTGAGAAACGCCGCAATCGCCGCCCATGCCATACCACCGGCAATGCCCGCCAGCAGAACCGCCGGCAAAACCAGGAATCCACCGGCCTCCCCCACCGAAACCGCAACAGCACTGGCCGCCACCGCGCCAATCAGGAAATGGCCCTCGGCACCGATATTCCAGATTCTGGCCCGGAAGCAGACCGTCAGCCCGGCGGCACACAGCAACAAAGGCGCGGTTTTCAGGCCCAGCTCGGCAAGTCCGGTGAGGTCACTGATCGGCGTGATAAAGAAGAAGGTCAGGGCCTGGATCGGGTCTTTACCCATGCCGAGGAATAACAGGAAGCCGGTTGCGACCGTCAGGGCCAGGGCCAGCAGAGGCGATAACCAGCGCAGGGTGGTAGAGGCTTCAGGGCGGCGCTCAAGCTGCAGCATCAGCAAACTCCTCCGCCTTGAAGTTTCCCGCCATCCACTGCCCGAGTTGATTTATGCTCAACTCAGAAGCCGGGGCCAATGGTGACAGCCGGCCATTACAGATGGCGCCCATCCGGTGACAGAGCTGATAGAGCTCATCCAGGTCTTCGGATATCAGCAGGATGGCGGCGCCCTCATCGCGCAGTTTTACCAGCGCCTGATGAATAGCCACCGCCGAGCCCACATCCACACCCCAGGTTGGGTGGGAGGCCACCAGAAGCCTTGGTGACTGACAGGCTTCGCGGCCGAGGATGTATTTCTGCAGGTTGCCGCCGGATAAGCTCGAGGCGCTGCTTTGCTCGCCAGAGCAGCGCACGCCAAAGCGTGAAATGACGTCTCTGGCAAACTCCCGAACCCGTTGCCGCCGAATCACACCACTCCGCACCAGGCCCTGCCCTGCAGCGGTCAGCAACGCATTGTCGGCCAGCGACATCACCGGCACTGCACCCCGGCCCAGCCGCTCCTCGGGCACCACAGCCAGCCCCCGGGCTCGCCGTGCCCCGGGAGGCAGGCGGTCAATCGCCTCGCCGGTGAAACGAATGGCCTCGCCCTTGAGGGTGATCTCTCCGGACAAAACCTTGAGCAGTTCCTCCTGGCCGTTTCCGGCCACCCCGGCAATGCCGACGATCTCGCCAGCGCGCAAGGAAAAACCGATGTTCTTCAGGCTGGTGCCGAAAGGGTCATCCGTTTGCCAGCTCAGCTCCTGCACCTGCAGCAGGGTGTCACCGGGTTCGGCAGCGCTGACCTGGGTTGCAATCGGGGTATCGTCGCCCACCATCAGGCGGGCGATGTCTGAGGCAGATAAGTCTTTCGGCTGGCAATGTCCGCTCACCCGGCCCTGGCGCAACACCGTGGCCTGATCGCACAGGCTCCTGACTTCCTCCAGCTTGTGACTGATAAACAGAATGCTGCAGCCGTCCCTTGCCAGTTTGCGCAACGTTTTGAACAGTGTGGCCACTTCCTGGGGGGTGAGTACCGAGGTGGGTTCGTCCAGAATCAGCAGGGTACTTTCCTGAACCAGGCAGCGGACAATCTCCACCCGTTGCCGCTCCCCCATAGACAAGGTGCTGACAAAGCGCCGGGGGTCCAGGGCCATCCCATAGTGTTCGGACACCTCCCGGATACGCTGCTCCAGTGCGCCCCGGTCGCGAACCTCGTCTGCCGGCAGGCCCAGCGCAATGTTTTCCGCCACAGTCAGGGTTTCAAACAGAGAGAAGTGCTGAAAGACCATGCCTATGCCCAGTTGCCGGGCTCGGGCCGGATTCTCCACTGTCACCGGGTGGCCATTCCAGACAATACGACCGGCATCCGGCTGAACCACGCCATAGATGATTTTCATCAGCGTGCTTTTGCCCGCGCCATTCTCCCCCAGCAGGGCGTGGATCTCGCCGGCGCCCACAGTAAGGTCTACGCCGTCGTTAGCCCGACACCCCGGGTAATCTTTCACGATCCCCTGCAGCTTTAACCTCTGAGCAGAAACTGCCATTCCCGGTCTCCTCGTAGTCTGGGTCAGGTCCGGCCATAAAGAATCTGACCAACCAATCAACATTTGGTAGCTGAGCAATAACCTTGCCAAAAATGAATTGGTGCTCGATTTGAGCAGAGCTAACCAGTTGGTCAGCTTTTTGCAGAAGCTCTGGAAAAGAACCTGATCCGGGCGCCCGCCTTATAAGTGCAAGGCCCCGGAATCCCCTTTCCAGACAGCAGAAGCGGAGACCAAGGTGATCGAATTTGTTCTCAACGGCCGTGCCGAAAAAATTGACCAGGCCGACCCAAACCAGAGCATTCTGGAGTGGCTACGCACCAAAAAGCGGCTTACCGGCACCAAGGAAGGTTGCGGCTCCGGAGATTGCGGCGCCTGCACCGTGATTACCGGGGCGCCAGACAATAACGGTCAAATTCGCTATGAAGCCATTAACAGTTGCATCACCCTGATTGGCAGCCTGCAGGGCAAACACCTGCTGACCATTGAAGCCTTTCGGGAACAGCCGGCACACCCGGTTCAGCAGAGCCTGATGGACTGCCACGGTGCACAGTGCGGTTTTTGCACCCCCGGCATTGTCATGTCATTGATTGCCCTGCACAGCGAATCTGCACCGGGCGACGCCGACGACCACAAACTGATGGAGGCCCTGGCCGGAAACCTGTGTCGCTGTACCGGCTACCGGCCGATCATGGAAGCCGGCCGGCAGGCGCTGGTGCAAAGCTGGCAACCAGGGTCCGATAACCACCCTGCCCGGTATCTGGCCAGGGCCGATCAAGCGGATGGGCTCGCTACAGCTGACGACACCTCGATGACCAGTCTGGAAGCCCGGAACGGCAATCAATACTACGCCCCGGCAACCCTGCCTCAGCTCAAACGCCTGTTGCGCGCTCACCCGGATGCCCGGCTGATTGCTGGAGGTACGGACCTTGTGCTGGAGATCACCCAACAGCTGAAAACCCTGCCCAAGCTGATCAGCCTGGAGCGGGTGCGGGAACTGAATGGCTGCCAGCTGGAAGAAAACCACCTGGTGGTCGGTGCAGCCACCCCCTACCGGCAGTTCCACAGCCAGCTGTCCGGGCTCTGGCCGGCCTTTGACCATCTGCTGGAACGGCTGGGCTCATTGCAGGTGCGCAACCGGGGCACCCTCGGCGGCAACATTGCCAACGCCTCCCCCATTGGCGATATGCCGCCCGCCTTGATAGCGCTCGATGCCACCCTGGAACTGGAAGGCCCGGAGGGGGCCAGGGAACTCCCGGCAGAACAGTTCTTCAAGGGCTACCGGCAAACCGACCTGCAGCCCGGCGAGTTTATCCATTCCATCCACATCCCCGTTCCCGAGCCCAACCAGCGCCTGTTCATCTATAAGGTTTCAAAACGGCTCGATGACGATATCTCCGCGGTGCTCGGAGCTTTCCGGCTGACCCTTCGGAACGGTGTGGTTCAGGATTGCCGGCTCGCCTACGGCGGTATGGCCGCAACCCCTGCCCGCGCACGCCTTACAGAAGCCGCGCTGCTGGGCAAACCCTGGAATCAGCGTTCGGTTGAGCAGGCTATAACAGCGCTGAGCGACGACTTCTCGCCGTTGACCGACGTGCGGGCTTCTTCCGCTTACCGGTTACAGGTCGCGGGCAATCTGCTTTACAGGGCACTACTCGAAAACTCCGACCTGCATCACCTGGATACCCCGCTCATGGTGACCGACTATGCGTAAACTTCCGCTCAATACCCCCACCCCGGCCCACAGCGCTCTGGGCGTAGTGGGCACCGGCGTCGAACACGACAGTGCCTGGCTGCATACCAGTGGCCAGGCCCGGTATATCGATGACCTGCCAGCACCGGAAGGCCTGTTGCACGCGGCCGTGGGCCATAGCGAACAGGCCCATGCCTGGATTCTGGAGCTGGACCTGTCCCGGGTTCATGCGTCCCCTGGCGTTGTCGCCGTGATTACCGCAGCCGATGTACCCGGCCACCTGGATATCGGCCCGGTGTTCCCCGGCGATCCGGTGCTGGCCCAGGACACGGTTGAACACATTGGCCAACCCCTGTTCGCCGTTGCCGCCACCAGTCACGAGGCGGCTCGCAAAGCGGCCCGCAAAGCCATCGTGAAGTATCAGCCACTGGAAGCCGTCATCACCGTTCAGGATGCCCTGGAGCAGCAGCTGTTTGTGCGGCCGGGCCGGCGCCAGCAACGGGGCGACCCGGACCAGGCCATCGCCGGCGCCTGCCACCAGCTTAAAGGCCAGCAACACATCGGCGGTCAGGAGCACTTTTATCTGGAGAGCCAGGCCTGCCTGGTGGAGCCCACCGAAGATGGCGGCATGTTCGTCCATACCTCCAGCCAGCACCCCAGTGAGGTGCAGAAGCTGGTGGCTGAAGTGCTGGGCCTGCCCATCCATTGCGTGCAGGCCGAAGTACGCCGCATGGGGGGCGGCTTTGGTGGCAAGGAAACCCAGGCAGCACCGCTGGCCTGCGTGGCGGCACTGCTGGCCCGGGTGACCGGCTGCCCGGTCAAATACCGCTTGTCGCGCTCAGACGACATGGTGCAAACCGGCAAACGCCATGATTTCTTCAACACCTACCACATCGGTTTTGACGACTCGGGGCTGATCAAAGGCGCGGACCTCATGGTGGCCGGGCGCTGCGGTTATTCTCCGGACCTTTCAGATGCCATTGTCGACCGGGCCATGTTCCATGCCTGCAACGCCTACTACCTGGACCAGGCCCGGGTGGTTGGCCACCGGTGCAAGACCCACACGGTATCGAACACCGCGTTCCGGGGCTTTGGTGGCCCCCAGGGCATGATGATCATCGAACAGGCCATGGACGACATTGCCCGCCATCTGGGCAAAGACCCCCTGGATATCCGCAAACTCAACCTGTTCGGCCCCGGCCGCGATGTCAGCCACTATGGCCAGACCATCGAACAACAGGTGCTGCCGGAACTGATCGCACAACTGGAACGCAGCTCCGCTTACCGCCAGCGGCGCCAGGAAATCATTGCCCTGAATGCCCGCAACCCGGTGCTGAAACGCGGGCTGGCGCTGACCCCGGTGCAGTTCGGCATCTCCTTTACCGCAAAACACCTGAACCAGGCCGGTGCACTGGTGCACATCTACACCGATGGCAGCATTCAGGTAAATCACGGTGGTACCGAGATGGGCCAGGGCCTGTACATCAAGGTAGCGCAGGTGGTCGCAACCGCCTTTCAGGTGGACGTGGCGCGGGTCAAGGTTTCCGCTACCCGCACCGATAAGGTACCGAACACCTCCCCCACGGCGGCCTCTTCCGGTTCCGACCTCAATGGCATGGCTGCGCTTGATGCCTGCGAAAAGATACTGGGTGGCCTGACCGCCTTTGCTTCATCCCACTGGAATGTGCCGGAAGAGCACGTGCGGTTCCATGCTAACCAGGTTCATATCGGAGACCACTGCCTGAGTTGGGAAGACTTTATCCAGACCGCCTACATGCACCGGATATCCCTGTCCTCCAGCGGCTTCTATGCCACACCGAAGATCCACTATGACCACGACGCCGGTCAGGGCCGGCCGTTTCTGTACTACACCAACAGTGCCGCCTGCTCCGAGGTCGTAGTCGACACCTTGACTGGTGAATACCGGGTGCTGCGTACCGACATTCTGCACGATGCCGGGCGCTCCCTGAACCCGGCCATCGACATGGGTCAGATTGAAGGCGGCTTCATTCAGGGCATGGGCTGGCTCACCACGGAAGAGCTGGTGTACAGCGCCGAAGGCCGGTTACTGACCACCGGCCCAGCCACCTACAAAATTCCCGCCGTTTCCGATTGCCCGCCAGACCTGCGGGTAGCGTTACTGAAAGACAGCCCCAACCACGAAGCCACGGTATTCCACTCCAAAGCCGTGGGCGAACCCCCGTTCATGCTTGGCATTTCAGTGTGGAGCGCGCTTCGCGACGCGGTATCCAGCCTCAGCGACTACCGCTTCAGCCCGCCACTGGACACGCCGGCCACACCGGAACGTGTACTGAATGCCGTTACCGAAACCCGGCGCTGGGTAAACCAACAGGAGAACGGACAATGATGGCAACGCCCCTTAACTGGCACCAGGCGGTCGCCCTCTGTGAGCAGCGTGGTGAGCCCTATGCCCTGGTGACCGTGCTGGGTGTGACCGGCTCGGTACCGCGGGAGCCCGCCACCAAAATGGTGATCACCGGTGAACACTGTTACGACACCATTGGCGGCGGCCATCTGGAGCACCGCATCTGCCAGCAGGCCCGGGAGCGTCTGGCCAAGGGGCTTTACCAGAGCGAACTGGCGCATTTTCCCCTGGGCGCAAGCCTTGGCCAGTGCTGCGGCGGCAGTGTGTCGGTGCTTCTGGAAACCCATCCGGGCAGCCAGCAACAACTGGTGGTCTTTGGCGCCGGCCACGTGGCCAGGGCCCTGGTGACCATCCTGGCGGAACTGCCCTGGCGCGTTACCTGGGTTGACCCGCGACCAGAACAGTTTCCAGCCGGACCACCGGCCAATGTCCGGATTCACCACACCGATGACCCCGCCGGCGATGCGCCTGAACTGTGCAACCAGCAACAGGTGTTGATTGTCACCCACAATCACCACCTGGATTTCGAGCTTTGCCGGGCTCTGCTCACGGCCGGTACCCCCGCCGGTATCGGCCTGATCGGCTCTGCCACCAAGGCCGAACGTTTTCGTCAGCGCCTGGCCCATCGCGGCTTTTCGCATACCGACATTGCCCGCATCCGCTGTCCTGTGGGGCGGTCCGACGTGCCGGGCAAACGCCCTATGGAAGTAGCAGTTTCCATCATGGCTGAACTGCTCACCCTGACAGCACAGCCCGATAACCCTGCGTCCAAACGGGGCATTTCCTGGCAACAACTCAAAGGCCTGCTGCCCGAAAAAGAAACCGGAGACCTCCCTTCATGAACCTTGGCGATTTCAATCAACTGCCAGCAGCCGAGGCGGAACCACTGCTGCGGAACTGCTGCGCAGCAGAGACCTGGGTGCAAGGCATGCTTAACGCCCGCCCTTTCATGGATCGCGACAGCCTCTACGCCGCGTGCCGGCAACTCTGGCCGCAGTTGACGGAAGCCGACTGGCTGCAGGCGTTCGAGGCCCATCCCAGAATCGGCAACCTTGACAGCCTTCGAAAAAAATACGCCAGCACCCGCACCCTGGCCGGCGACGAACAAGCCGGCACCCGGCAGGCGGATGAAGACACCCTGCAAAGACTGAGCACCGGCAACCAGGCTTATCTGGACAAGTTCGGGTTCATTTTCATTGTCTGCGCCACCGGCAAAACTGCCCAGGAGATGCTGGCCTTGCTGGAACAGCGTCTCACTAACACACGGGCTGAAGAGCTGCAGAACGCCGCGCACGAGCAGGCAAAAATTACCGAATTACGACTGGAGAAACTGCTATGAGCCCGATCACCACCCACGTTCTCGATATCGGCAGCGGCAAACCGGCCGCAGGGGTTCTGGTTGTGCTGGAACGGATCATCGAAGGCGGCCCCGAACTCATGGCCGAAGGCGCTACCGACCAGGATGGCCGGATCACCTCATGGCTATCCGGCCCGGTCGATTCCGGTCATTACCGGCTGCGCTTTGCCACCGGCGACTGGTATCACAAGCGCAAACTGGACTGCTTCTACCCGGAAGTGGCTATCGACTTCACCATTGCTGATACCGATAGCCACTACCACGTGCCCCTGCTGTTGAACCAGTGGGGCTATTCCACGTACCGGGGGAGCTGATGAGGGTGGAACAACAACTTGCGTTTCCGGCCGGATGCCAGGCTTACCGAGGCAACATCCTCCATTTTCTCGACGACCCGGGCAACGCCCTGCAGCCCGAACCTGACAGTTACGAGTACTACCCTGATGGCCTGCTGATCGTTCACCAGGGCCGGGTACTGGCCACGGGGCCGGCCCCCGAACTCATGTCACTCCTGCCCGGCGGAACCGATATCCGGCACTGGCCCGACCGCCTGATTATGCCGGGCTTTATCGACACCCACGTGCATATGCCGCAACTGGCGGTGATGGCCAGTTACGGCACCCAGCTTCTGGACTGGCTGGAGACCTATACCTTCCCTCATGAAGCAAGGTTCTGTGAGGCCGGCTGGGCCAGGGGCGAAGCCGACCGGTTTCTGGATTTGCTGTTGCGCCATGGCACCACCTCTGCCCTGGTGTTCTGCACCTCGCACCCGGCCTCGGTTAATGCGGTGTTTGAGGGCGCACAAAGCCGGGGCATGGCCCTGACTGCCGGCAAGGTCATGATGGACCGGAACGCGCCGGCGAACCTGACCGACACAGCCCGGGAAAGTTATCGGGACAGCTGCGAACTGGCCAAACGCTGGCACAACCGCGGTCGCCTTCGCTACGCCATCACCCCCAGATTTGCCATTACCTCAAGCCCGGCACAACTGCAGCTGGCTGGTGAACTGGCACAGGCATTCCCGGACGCCCTGATCCAGACCCACTGGGCTGAGAATACCGGTGAAATCGAGCTCACCCGGCAACTGTTCCCGGAGCGCCACAGCTACCTGGATGTGTACGACCACTATGGTTTGCTGGGCCGGAATACGGTGCTTGCCCACGGCATCCACATTGGCGACCAGGACCGCCACCGGCTGGCGCAAACCGGCGCGTCTATCGCTTTCTGCCCCACCTCTAACACCTTTCTGGGCAGCGGCCTGTTCGATCTGGGCGCCGCCCGCGCTGCCGGTGTCCAGGTCGGGCTGGCGTCAGACGTCGGCGGCGGCACCAGCCTGTCCATGCTGGCCACCATGGCAGAGGCCTACAAGGTGTGCCGGCTCAGGGGCCAGACACTGACACCCTGGCTGGCCTTCTATCTGGCCACATTGGGCAATGCCAGGGTTCTGCAGCAGGAAGACCAGACCGGTAATTTCCGCCCCGGTAACCAGGCCGATTTTGTGGTTCTGGACCCGCTTGGCGCACCCATCACGGCGATGAAACACCGTGCCGGCCAAAGTCTGCAGGAATTGCTCTTTGACCTGATGATTCTGGGCGATGACCGGGCCATTGCCGCAACTGCCGTCGCCGGCCAGCTTCTCTGGCAGCGCCCTGACGCAGACGAACAACCTGCCCCCCTTTCTTTGACGGCAACAGGAGCCTGACCCTATGGAGGCGTATCTCACCGAATGGCTTGGGCTGATTATTCGCTGGTTTCATGTGATTGCCGGCGTCGCCTGGATTGGCGCATCTTTCTATTTTATCTGGCTGGACAACCACCTGCGCGAGCCGCCGGAATGGAAGCAAGCCAGGGGCATCAAGGGTGACCTTTGGGCCATACACGGCGGTGGCTTTTACGAAGTGGCCAAATACCACCTGGGCCCGGAGCAGATGCCCAGGGAACTGCACTGGTTCAAATGGGAAGCCTACAGCACCTGGCTCAGCGGCATGGCCCTGCTGCTGTTGGTTTACTATCTAGGCAGCCCCGGCTACCTGCTGGACCCGGCCAAAGCCGGTCTCGGCGCCGGCACCGGCGCCGCCCTCGGGCTGGCCAGTATCGCCGCGATGCTTGGCATTTATGAGCTGATGATCCGCAGCCCGCTGGCCGGCAATGGCAAGCTGTTCGGCGCCCTGCTCTACGCACTCCTGGTGTTTGCTGCCTGGGGCCTGTTCCAGATCTTCAGTGGCCGGGGCGCGTTCATTCATATCGGAGCGATGATCGGCACCCTGATGGTAGCCAACGTGTTTCTGGGCATCATGCCCTCACAGCGCGCCCTGGTGAGCGCGGTTCGCGAGGGCAAAACACCGGGGCCGGAGGTTGCCCGGCTGGCAGGCCTCGCCAAGCTGCGTTCCACTCACAACAATTACCTGACCCTGCCGGTGCTGTTCATCATGATCAGCAACCACTACCCCATGTTGTATGGCCACCCCGAAGGCTGGGCCATTCTGGCGGCCATCGGTTTTATCACCGCCTTTGCCCGTCACTATTTCAACCTGAAACACCGGGGCATCCATAAGCCCGGAATACTGGTGCTTTCTGCCTTGCTGACCCTGGCTCTGGTATGGGCCCTCGCCCCTGACAACCGCAATTCTGACGCCGCTGTTGAACGCGTTGTGGCTACCGATACCGAGGTTTCCGGTCTGCTCCGCCAGCACTGTACCGCCTGCCATGCCCGGGAGCCGGCGCATCCGGGCTTTCAGGCACCGCCTGCCGGCATCGTACTGGAACAGCTGACTGACCTGCTGGCCCATTCCGCCCGGGTGCAGCAAGCAGCCGTCCGCACCCATTACATGCCCCTGGGCAATGCCAGCGGCATGACCGAGCAGGAACGCACCGCACTGGGGGGCTGGCTGGATAACGCTGGCCAATAACGCCCTGGCGGCACCGGTTTGGTCCACAGGGCCAGGCCGGAGCGCCATTTCAGGGCACTCTCTTAACACCCGGTGGAGCCCGGAAGCCAACAAAATAGACCATGTGGTCAGGTTTTACGCCACTCGGGCCGGTGTTCCGGGACTCTGGTACGGCAATTGCACTTTCCCTGTGAGTACGCAAAACCTCTATTCCAAACACAGCGAGGAACACCTCCATGAAAGCAAAACAGCAAAAGCCCGGCCTGTTCAGGGGGCTGTCAAAAGCCGTCACTCTGGCAGGCGCCTTGGCCGCGAGCACCTTAGCCCAGGCTGACACCAACATTCGGTTTACCCTGGACTGGCGTTTTGAAGGGCCCTCTGCGCCTTTCCTGATGGCTCTCGATAAGGGCTATTTCAAGAGTGAGGGGCTCAACGTCACCATTGATGCCGGCAATGGCTCGGCAGGTGCGGTTACCCGCGTAGCCACCAACGCCTACGACATGGGCTTTGCCGACTTCAGCGCGCTGACAGAAACCACCTCCAAAAACCCGGAAACCGGTGTAACCGCCGTTTATATGGTCTACAACACCATGCCTGCAGCGGTGTTTGCCCTGAAAGAATCCGGCATTGAAAAACCCGAAGACCTGGCAGGCAAGACTCTGGGCGCCCCCGTGTTCGATGGCGGCCGCAAAGCCTGGCCGTCGTTTGCCCGGCATAACAACCTGGCCGTGGACTCCGTTGAGTGGCAATCAGCCGATCCTGCCATCCGGGAAACCCTGCTGGCCCGGGGTGAGGTAGACGCCATTACCGGTTTCTACTTCACCAGCCTGCTGAACCTAGAAGCCCGCGGCGTTGCGCCGGACAACATCGTGGCGCTGAAATACCCGGATTACGGAGTGGAGTTCTACGGCAACACCATCATTGCCCAGGATGCCTTGCTCGAACAGAACCCGGAGGCGGTCAAAGGGTTTCTGAGAGCCTTCAACAAAGCCCTGAAAGAAACCATCGAAGATCCTGAAACCGCGATTACCTATGTAAAAAAACGGGATGGCCTGATCAAACAGGACCTGGAGCTGCGCCGCCTTAAACTGGCCATGGACAACCACGTGATCACCGAAGAAACCCGCGCGGAAGGTCTGGGCGCCATCACCGAAGCGCGCATGGAGCGGGCCGTGGCGGACATGGTGGCCTCCTATAACCTGGAACCGTCAGACCAACTCACGCAGTTGTTCGACAGCAGCTACCTGCCATCACAGGCAGAGCGCTCGATCGATTGACGCACCTGTGCCCGGGTACCGCGCACCCGGGCTCCCTGGCCTACCGGAGTACCAGATGAACCTTGTCGAGTTTGAGAATGTAAGCATGCGTTACGGAGAGGATGGCCCGCTGGCGATCGAAAACATCTCCCTGAGCGTGAAAGAAAATGAGTTTGTGGCGGTGGTGGGCCCTTCGGGCTGTGGCAAGTCCACCCTGATGAAGCTGGTCACCGGGCTTGCGCCACCGAGCGATGGCTATGTCTATCTGGGGGGCAAGCAAGTGGCGGGCCCGCAGAAGGGTGTTGGCATGGCGTTCCAGGCCTCCAACCTGCTGCCGTGGCGCACGACCCTTGAAAACGTGCTGCTGCCACTTGAGATAGTGGCGGAGTACCGCCACAAGTTCCGCCGGGAAAAAACACAGTTCGAAGAACTGGGGCGCGCCCTGCTCAAGCGGGTTGGCCTTGCCGGCTGCGAACACAAATATCCCTGGGAGCTGTCCGGCGGCATGCAGCAGCGGGCGTCAATCTGCCGCGCACTGATCCACCGCCCCTCCCTGCTGATGCTGGACGAACCGTTTGGCGCACTGGATGCCTTCACCCGTGAGGAACTCTGGTGCATGGTCCGGGATTTATGGCAGGAAGAGCCCTTTACCGTGGTTCTGGTAACCCACGACCTTCGCGAAGCGGTTTTTCTGGCCGATACCGTATACGTCATGAGCAAGGGCCCGGGCCGGATACTGGTTCGCAAGCCGGTAAACCTGCCCCGGCCCAGAGAGCTTTCCGTCACCTACACCGATCCCTTTGCCGACCTGGTGTTCGAATTACGTGACCACATTGGCCGAATCCGGGAGGGATCCTGATGACCCTGGCTCAGCGCAAACGCCTGTTGATGAAAGCCTCGCCCTGGCTATTGCTCCTGTTTCTGGGGCTGTTCTGGGAGCTGCTTTGCTTTGCTTTCCAGATTCCTGACTACCTGTTTCCCGCCCCCACCGATATCTGGCGCTCCTGGCTGGAATACCGGCCACAAATCATTGAGCATGCCACCCAGACACTGTTCACCACCGTTGTCGGATTCGCCCTTGCCGTGGTATTCGGGCTGGTTCTGGGCATGCTGGTGGGTTCCTCACCGGTAATCTACAAGGCCGTCTATCCGTTGATGGTGGGCTTCAACAGCATCCCGAAAGTGGCTTTCGTGCCAGTGCTGGTAGTCTGGTTTGGCATTGGCACAGTGCCCGCCATACTCACCGCATTTCTGATCTCGTTCTTCCCGGTGGTGGTGAATATGGCCACCGGCCTGGCGACGCTGGAGCCAGAGCTGCAGGACGTTATGCGTTCGCTCGGCGCCAGCCGCATCGATATCCTGAAGAAAGTCGCCCTGCCCCGCTCCATGCCATACTTCTTCGCTTCACTCAAGGTTGCTATCACTCTGGCCTTTGTCGGTTCGGTCATCTCTGAAACCGTAGCGTCCAACGTTGGCATCGGGTACCTGATGCTGTCGGCAAGCTCGACGATGGATATGGGGCTGGTGTTTGCAGGCCTGGTGGTGATCGGCGTCATGGGCGTGGTGATGTACGAACTCTTCGCACTGGTCGAGCGACGGATGACCGGCTGGGCCACGCGCGGTTCCGACCCTGCGTTCTGAAACACACCCGCCAGTCAGCCAATAAAGAGCCCCATTGATCGGGGCTCTTTTGTCAGTGTCTGATCAGAATCGTTACTGCGGCAGTGTTGCCCCGACGCCTTCCACGAACCAGTTCATACCCGCCAGTTCCTGCTCGGTCATGGTCACCCCGTCTGCCACTTTCAGCTCGCCGGCCTGGTCTTTCAAAGGACCGGTAAACGGATGCAACTCACCGGCACCAATAGCCTCAATCACCTGGTTCACGGCCGCCGACTGCTCCTCGCTCAGGCGGTCGCTCAGGCCGATAATCTGGATCATATCCTCGTCAATGCCACCCCAGTGATCCTCTGGCACCCAGCTGTCATCCATGACCTTCTGAACCTGCTCAACGTAATAAGGCCCCCAGTTATTGGCGACGGATAACAGGTGGGCCTCCTTGCCAAACTCCCGCATATCAGATGCCTGCCCGACACCCCAGTTACCCCGGCGCAAGGCGGACATCAGAGGCGCAGGGCTGTCGGTGTGCTGAATCACCACATCGGCCCCCTGATCCATCATGGCGTTGGCAGCATCGGCCTCTTTGGCCGGATCAAACCAGGTGTTGGCCCACACCACCTTGATCTCGATATCGGGGTTCACCGACTTAGCCCCCAGATACACCGCGTTGATATCGCGAATGACTTCCGGAATCGGGAACGAGGCAATGTAACCCAGCACATTCGACTCGGTCACCAACCCGGCCGCCACTCCCGTTACATAACGCCCCTCGTAGGTCTTGGACAGATAGGTACCCACGTTATCCGCCTGCTTATAGCCGGTGGCATGCATGAAGGTGATATCAGGGAACTGTTCGGCAACCCGGATGGTGGGGTTCATAAAACCGAACGACGTGGTGAAGATAACGTCGTTGCCGGCCTGGGCCAGCATGCGGATGGTGCGCTCGGCGTCGGCACCTTCGGCCACGTTTTCCACATAGGTGGTTTGAACCTGGTCACCGAAGTGCGCCTCAACGGCTTTGCGGCCCAGATCGTGCTGGTAACTCCAGCCGTGATCCCCGATGGGGCCAACGTAGACAAATCCGATTTTCATCGGGTCTTCTGCCATTACGGAAGAAGATAAAGTCAGGGCAATGGCCGCTGCCAGACTGCGTTTCATGCTCATGCATCGTTCTCCTGAACCATTCTGAAGTTGTGTTGCACCGCCCTAAGCGGGTAACAACTTCAGATGGAGCAAAAAGCTGGCCAATTGTTCAGGTTTTTCAATGCATTGTTTTTAATGCATTTTCCATTGTCGCTTTGCCAGAATTTAAAAGGCCTGCACTACACCGGTGCGCAACGCCACACCGACAGGCAAGCCCCGGGGCAATAATCACCAGCGATCCCTTTCCTCCTCGTCTGCCTTCTCCTGCTCCGCCTTACGCTCCCGAATCTTCTCCAGCTTTTCCTTGGGAATCTTCATATTGGCGCTATCACGCAAAAACAGCAGGCTGCCGACAACCAATGCGAATGCAGCGAAAAGAAATAGCCAGCCAATGAGCGGCATAATACGGTCTCCTTGAATATCGGCCTTTACGAACAGTAGCACAGCCGGTAAAGGCGCGCTCCCGTAGCCGTTTCCGCTATAATGCCCGGCCTGCTTACCTGAAACCGGAGTACTCCAGCCACCATGCGCCAGACCATCGACCTGACTGTTGAAAGCTCCCGGCTTGCGGTAGATGCGCTGGCGGAAGCATCCGGCCTGCCCAAGCAGCGCATCAAGGATGCCATGGCCAAGGGCGCCTGCTGGTGGACCCAGAAAGGCAAGCAGGTGCGGTTGCGGAAGGCCAAGCGGGAGCTGAAACCGGGCACTCGTATCCAGCTGTTCTATGATGACCAGGTTCTGGCGCGCCAACCGGAAGAACCCGAATTGCTGGAGAACAAAGGCCGTTACACTGTCTGGTTCAAGCCGCACGGGTTGCTGTCCCAGGGTTCGCAGTGGGGCGACCACTGCTGCTTGCTGCGTCTGGCTGAAACCGAACTGAACAAACCCTGTTTTCTGGTGCACCGGCTGGACGGGGATGCCGCGGGCATCATGTTGATCGCCCACGATGGTAAAGCCGCGGCAGCGCTGTCCCAACTTTTCTCCGGACGAACCATGACCAAGATCTACCGGGCCCGGGTAACCGGCAACCTGGTTGCAGACGACCTGCGGATCGACACGCCCCTGGACGGCAAAGCCTCGGTCAGTCGCGTGACTACCCTCAGCTATGATGCAGATTCCGATACCACCGAGTTGGAAGTCCGCATCGAAACTGGCCGGAAACACCAGATACGGCGACACCTGTCCGGTATTGATCACCCGATTGTCGGAGACAGGCTTTACGGAACAGCAGATTCTGCCGGGCTGCAACTGACCGCAGTTGAACTGGCCTTCCACTGCCCGGTCACCGGCAGACCGGTATCTTTTGCGCTAACCAACCAGGTCTCATAAACAAAGAAGGCCAGCAACGATGCTGGCCTTCTTTCTGTGCAGTGGCGATCAGACCTTGTAGAAATCCCGGTACCAGTCCACGAAGTTGGCTATGCCCTCTTCCACGGTGGTAGACGGCTTGTAGTCCACATCATTGATCAGGTCATCCACATTGGCGTAGGTCGCCGGCACGTCACCGGGCTGCATGGGCAACAGGTTCTTCTCGGCCTTTTTGCCGACCCGCTCTTCGATGATCTCGATAAACCGGGACAGCTCCACCGGGTTATTGCTGCCGATGTTGTAGATGCGGTACGGCGCCTTGCTGGTACCCGGGTCCGGCTGGGCACCGCTCCAGTCTTCGTTGGGCTGGGCGACGTTGTCCAGCGTACGGATGACACCCTCTACGATATCGTCGATGTAGGTGAAATCCCGCTTGTGATGGCCGTGGTTGAACACATCAATCGGCTCGCCCGCCAGGATCTTCTTGGTGAAGATAAACAGCGCCATATCCGGCCGGCCCCAGGGACCGTATACGGTAAAGAACCGCAGGCCGGTGGTGGGCAGGTTGTACAGGTGGCTGTAGGTGTGAGCCATCAGCTCATTGGCCTTCTTGGAGGCCGCGTACAGGCTCAGGGGGTGGTCTACGTTGTCATGCACGGAGAACGGCATGGTCTCGTTAGCGCCGTATACCGAACTGCTGGAGGCGTACACCAGGTGCTTCACGTCGTTATGGCGGCAGCCTTCCAGGATGTTCATAAAGCCAACCAGGTTGGCCTCTACGTAGGCGTGGGGGTTCTCCAGGGAATAGCGTACGCCGGCCTGGGCGGCCAGGTGCACCACCCGCTCGGGCTTGTGTTCCCGGAACAGGGCTTCCATAGCGGCCCGGTCTGCTACGTCCTGGCGCACTTCGGTGAACCCCACCTTGCCGGTTAGCCGGGCCAGGCGAGCCTCTTTCAGGTTCACATCGTAATAGTCGTTTACGTTGTCCACGCCGATGACTTCATCACCGCGATCCAGCAGTCGATGGGCCAGGTGTGAGCCGATAAAACCGGCGGTTCCCGTAACGAGGATTTTCAAGATCTGTTCTCCATGAAAAATGGCGCCCGGAGGCGCCTTTTAATGCTCGCTCAGAAGGTGAAGCCGACGCTGGCGAAGGGGCCGGAGAGCTCCACGTCCAGCTTGTCGTCGTCATCTTCGTAATCAATCGCCATTTCGCGGTAGCCTGCACGCAGCTGCAGCATGGCAATCTCGAACTGGCCGTACACGTTCACATCGTGCAGGGAGTCGCCGCTGTAGCTTACAAAGTTACCGTCAGCGCCCACAGATACACCGGTGAACGGCAGGTCGAAGCGGGCGGCCAGGTAGCCCATGGGTACCACGGCATCGACGGTGGTTTTACTGACGTTGGCGGTATTGGTCTGGTCCCGAACGATCAGCTCACCATCAAACTTGCGAGCGGTCAGGCCGAGATCCAGGTTTACCCAGTTATCCAGCACTTCGTAGTAGAAGGTGGCGTCCAGTTGGTCGAGATCCAGATCGGAGTTAACGTCGGCGTTGATGATGTCATCAAAGCCTTCGGGACCAATCTTACCGCTCCCACTCTCGGAAATGCTGGTGTAGTTCACCCGCACGTTCGGCAGCAGCGGCACCGGATGCTCGAAGTAAGCCGTGAAGTTGGCGTTGCTGTCGCTGTCCATATTGAGATCATTCTCGATATCAACGGCAGAGCCTTTGTTCACCACCTCACCGGAGAAATCGGAATCCCAGTAGCTTACGTTTGCGCCCACGCCCAGAATGTCGGCATTGGCCAACGGGGCCGCCAGTACCAGCGAACCACCTACAGCAATCATCAACTTACGCATACATCACCTTTCTGCTTGTTGTGCTTTATTCAGTCAAAGTTGATGCCAAGACGGCGACCAACTTCCTCATAGGTTTCGATGACATCACCAAGCCCTTGACGGAAACGGTCCTTGTCCATCTTCTTGCGGGTTTCCTTGTCCCAGATACGGCAGCCGTCGGGGCTGAACTCGTCACCCAGTACAATCTCGCCACCGCTGCGGCCGAATTCCAGCTTGTAGTCCACCAGCAGCATGCCGGCGTCATCAAACAGGGCCTTCAGTACGTCGTTCACCTTGTAGGTGAGCTCTTTCATCCTGGCCAGTTCCTGCTCGCCGGCCCAGCCGAAGCTGACCGCCAGGGATTCGTTTACCATCGGATCGTGCAGGGCATCGTTCTTCAGGAACAGTTCGAACGTAGGCGGATTCAGCTCCTGGCCTTCTTCTACACCCAGGCGACGGCACAGGCTGCCGGCGGAAATATTGCGAACCACACACTCCACCGGAATCATGTCCAGCTTCTTGACCAGCGATTCGGTGTCCGACAGCAGGCCCTCGAAGTGAGTCGGTACACCGGCTGCTTCCAGCTTCTCCATGATGAAGGCGTTGAACTTGTTGTTCACCATGCCTTTGCGGTTCAGCTGTTCTTTCTTCTCGCCGTCAAAGGCCGAGGTGTCATCCCGGAATACCAGAACAAAACGCTCGGGGTCGTCAGTGCGATATACGGATTTTGCCTTGCCGGCGTAGAGTTCTTCACGCTTTTCCATTGGGGTCTCCAAACGCGGGCGACCTGTCAGCCGCCCCGTTGATCAATACAGTTGTTCAAACAAACGGGTGAGCAAGTCAGATGCGCTGTACTCACCCGTGTAGTTGTCCTGCTGCTCGGCCGTTACAAACACGGCGTCGTCTTGCTGCTCAACCCGCACAGTATGGGTGTGAGTGGGTTCGTCTTTACTGCTGAACCAGGAGAACCAGCCGGGCGAGCGCTCGTCTTCGGTGCGGAAATCCACCTGGAACCAACCGGCACTGCGGTTAAGATCCATTACCTCAGCGTCGATCTCGGTCAGGGAACGGTTTACCTCAGCCCAGGTCCGGCCGTAATCCAGCTCTACCCTCACCGCAGTGGCAACGTCGCCTTCCGACAACAGTCGCACCAAAGGCTCGGCTACCATGCCAGACGCTGCCCGGGAGAAGGACTTGTTGTCTTCACGGGCTTTCAGGAACTCGCCCAGTTCACCCAGCAGGGCTTTCTGGCGCTCCAGGGCCGATTCAGAACCGGCAGCACCGTCATCCCAGCTGACCAGGCCCTCAGGGTTCTCTGCCAGTTCAACCGTGCGGACACGAATCTCGGTGGTCTTGCGGCGGATACCCGGAGCCAGGCGGGTCTGTACCAGCACCCGCGGCTCGTCGGCGGCCGGGGTGTTATCCAGGCCGAGAAGCTCACGGCTGCGCTTGCTGAAGTTGGCCAGCTCACTCTGCATAACGCCCAGCTGGGGGCTGTCGTGGGCCATGCCCAGGCCTGACTGGTTCATCCAGGCGCTGACCACAGGCCACAGCCGGCCCGGCACTTCGTTCACCAGCAGCCAGGCCCGACCATCCAGCTCTTCGATCACATAGTTCTGATCGAGAATTTCGGAGGTCATGTCCGGGGGTTTGGGAATCGACGACGGATACATCCGGCGGGAATCATCGGTATTGATGCTCCGTACCGGCATGATTTCAGAAAAACGGGACTGGTCTGCGCTCTCCGGGATTTCAATGGGCTGCCCTTCGGGCGCATCCACGTAGCGCTGGGAACGGTCTTCCAGCAAGCTGCAACCAGCCAGGCTGGTTACAAGCAGAATCCCGGCCACTGGCCGGGACATCTGCGGGGTTTTACTGCGGGCTCGTGCAAGAAACTGCATCGGCAACTCCGGTTAGCGGGTGATTCTTACGGCTTCAGAGAACACCAGCGGCTCTGAGGGCGTCTTCCACCTCGCCGTGGAACTTCTCGCTGAGCGGTGTCAGCGGCAATCGGATGCCTTCACCAATCATGCCCATGCGCTGCAAGGCCCATTTCACCGGAATCGGATTGGCTTCCAGGAACAGCTTGCGGTTCAGCGGCATCAGCAGCTCGTTAAGGCGAGCGGTTTCGCCCTGATCACCGGCAACCGCCGCTTCACACAGCTGGGACATGGCTTTCGGAGCCACGTTCGCGGTTACCGAAACGTTACCCTTGGCGCCGGCCAGCATCAGGTCTGCGGCTGTGGCGTCGTCACCGGAGTAAACCGCCAGGCGGCCTTTAACAGCCTCGATCAGTTCGCTGCCGCGGGGAATGTTACCGGTAGCGTCTTTAATACCGACAATATTGGGAATGTCAGCCAGGCGTTCAACGGTCTCGTTCAACATGTCGCAGGCGGTACGGCCCGGCACGTTGTACAGAATCTGGTTCATGCCCGGTACAGCTTCGGCGATGGTCTTGAAGTGCTGGTACAGGCCTTCCTGGGTCGGCTTGTTGTAGTAAGGCACCACAAGCAGACAGGCATCGGCACCCAGTTTATGGGCTTCAGTGGTCAGTTCGATCGCTTCGCGCGTACTATTACCACCGGTACCGGCAATCACAGGAATCCGGCCGGCCACCCGTTTTATGATATGCCCGATAACCCGACAATGCTCTTTCGGGTCCAGGGTTGCGGATTCGCCGGTGGTACCCACAGCAACAATACCGTGAGTGCCGTTTTCGATGTGAAAGTCCACCAGTTTGTCCAAATCCTCCCAGTGAATCTCACCGTCTGGATGCATGGGCGTGACCAGTGCGACAAGGCTACCCGTAATCATAAAAGCTCCGTCCGAATAAAACCGATATGGTAATGTTGGGCTCGTAACGACACAAGGGAATTCAAGGAGAACTCATGTCATCTGTAGCATTGAACCAACCCATCCCTGATTTTGAAGCCTCGGCCACCGGTGAACAGGTCATCCGGCCAGCCGACCTCAAGGGCAAAAACATCGTTATCTATTTCTACCCGAAAGACAATACACCCGGCTGCACCACCGAGGGCCAGGACTTCCGCGATCGCATGTCACAGTTCGCGGAGCTGGACACCGAAATCTTTGGTGTTTCCCGGGATGGCCTGAAGGCTCACGAGAACTTTCGGGCGAAATACGATTTCCCCTTTCACCTGATCTCAGACAAAGATGAAACCCTGTGCAAGCTGTTTGACGTCATCAAACTGAAAAAGCTCTATGGCAAGGAGCATCTTGGCATCGAACGCAGCACCTTCCTGTTCGACAAGAAAGGTGTGCTGCGCCAGGAGTGGCGGGGCGTAAAAGTACCCGGCCACGTTGACGAAGTGCTCGAGGCCGTCAAGGCGCTCTGAATCAGGTTTCCTGTGCCGGTGCGGGTATGTCTTCCTGCACCGGCCACGCGGCAAACACGGCTTTCAGCATGGTTGCCAGCGGAATCGCAAAGAACACACCCCACAAGCCCCAGATACCTCCGAAGAACAGTACCGCCACGATAATGGCCACCGGGTGCAGGTTGTTAACCTCTGAAAACAGTACCGGAACAAGCACGTTGCCATCCAACGCCTGGATAATGCCGTAAACCACCATGATCCAGATAAACTGGCTGCTCCAGCCAAAGGCGAACAAGCCGATCACGGCGACCGGCACGGTCACCACGGCGGCACCGATATAGGGAATCACCACGCTCAGCCCCACCAGCAAAGAGAGCAGCGCAGCATAGGGCATGCCCAGCAACTTGAACGCCACGTAGGTGGTCCCGCCAACGATCAGGATTTCCACGGCTTTACCGCGCACATAGTTGGCACATTGCAGGTTAACTTCGTGCCAGATACGAACCATCATCGGGCGTTGCGGCGGCAGCAGGCGGCCAATGGAATTGACGATGAGCTCCCGGTCTTTCAGGAAGAAAAACACCAGGATCGGCACCAGCACCATATAAATCAGCAGGGCCACCAGGTCCGGAATACTGGAAAGCGAGAAAGACACCAGCCACTGGGTTGCGTGCCCTACTTCCGCAGAGATTTCCGCGTAGATCAGGTTCACCGCCTCTTCGGAGACCAGATGGGGATATTCCTGCGGCAACAGTGAAAGATACGACTGCAGCTCGCGGATAATCCGGGGCGCTTCGCCGGCCAGGGTGCTCACCTGCGTCCAGATAAGCGGCAGCAGGCCGAAGATAAACCCGATCAGCACACCCATAAACATCAGGAACACCGAAATAACCGCAACCGTCTGGGGAACCCCCATGCGATTCAGCTTGGACACCAGCCCTTGCAGGATAAAAGCGACGATCAGTGATGCAATGGCCGGCGCCAGCATGGCACCGAACCAGATGACGAAAATTGTTCCTGTCACCAGCAGCAAAAAAAGGATGACCGCTTCTTCGTCCGAGAAATACTTGTGGGCCAGGCCCCGTAAAATTCTGACCATGAAAATCTCCGGAAATTAACCGCCGCACTCTATCATGAAACGATAGACGCCATTACTCTCCGATTGGCTGACAAGCCGGTGGGGCGACATGGCAACATAGGCGGGAATGTCCCGGTTAGAGCCGGCATCGGTAGCCAGCACTTCCAGCTGCTCACCCGGCGACATGCTGTTGAGCTCAAGCTTGGTCTTCAGTAACGGCATCGGGCAGCGCAGGCCGCTTGCGTCCAGACTTCGGTCAGCCATAAGAAAAAGTTACCATTAACATTCAGTCAGTATTCAGGCACGCATTATGCCGGTGGTGTTACCCTATTGCACCTCAAGAGTTGGTAATCCAAACCAGAACTTCGAAGGGCACCACTGGTCTAACGGCCATCTGAAACCGGGGCAGTATCGGAATCCATGACGCACTCCAAAAATCGCCGAAGCAGATCGCGTTCAAGCCTGGCCCTGACCCTGGCCGCCAGCCTGCTGGCCACACCGGCTGCGCTGACCGCCGACAACTCCACACTGCCCAGCATTGGCGGCAGCGGTGGCCTGATTTCCGGCCAGCAGGAGGCCGACATCGGCCAGCAGGTGATGACCTCCATCCGGCGCTCGGCCCCGCAGATCCAGGACCCGCTGGTTTACGACTATCTCAGTTCAATGATTTACCGGCTGGTGCCCTCGGCTCCGCTGGATGATCGCAATCTCAGCCTGGTACTGATCGACAGCCCTGCCCTGAACGCCTTTGCCGTGCCCGGCGGTATCGTTGGCGTGAATGGCGGCCTGTTTTTGAACGCCGCCACCGAGCAGCAGTTTGCTTCGGTACTCGCCCACGAACTGGCGCACCTGAGCCAGCGTCACTTTGCCCGGCGCATGCAGCAGCAGGAAACCAGCGCACCGCTGACCCTCGCCGGCATGATTGCCGGCATTGTGTTATCGGCAGTGACCCAGTCAGACATCGGCATCGCCGCCATTGCCGGCACCCAGGCCATCTCCATGCAGAACATGCTGGCCTACAGCCGATCCCACGAACAGGAAGCTGACCGTGTGGGCCTGGACATCCTGGCCAGCGCCGGCATGGATCCGCGGGGCATGCCGGAAATGTTCGAGATCATGATGCGCCAGAACCGTCTGCAAGGTAACCGGCTGCCGGAATACCTTTCCACGCACCCGCTCACCCAGAGCCGGGTAGCCGACACCCGCAACCGGGCCGAGCAATACCCTGACGAACGAGTGCGGGATGGCCAGGAATACCACCTTGTGCGCAGCCGGCTGCAGGTGCACTACGCCCAATCCCCGGAGATTGCGATCGAAACCTTCGAGGCCTACCTGAACCGGGACGACGCCCAGCGCAACGATGCTATCCGCTATGGCCTGGCCGTGGCCTATCACGAAGCCAGGCAGTACCAGAAGGCAGAAAACATCCTGAGGGAGCTGCTGGAAGACAATCCGGGGCGCATCACGTTTCAGGTCTCCCTGGCCGAAACACAAATCAGCCAGCAGCGCTTTGCCGAGGCCAGAAACCTGTTGCAGGGTGCGCTGTCACGCAATCCGGGCAACTACCCGATCAGCATGATGCTGGCCAGCGCCGAAATCGGTGACGGTAACGGCTCTGCAGCAGCGTCTGTACTCAGGGATATGAGCCGACAATATCCGCACCAGGAACAGGTCTGGCTGCGACTGGCAGAAGCGGAAGGTATGGCCCGCAATATTGTGGGCGTGCATCGGGCACGGGCAGAGTATGAGGTATTGATGGGAGACTGGCGTGCGGCCCAGCGCCAGTTGCGCCAGGCCCAGGAACTGCTGCCGGCCGGGTCTACCGAACGGCAGGTGATCAACCAGCGTCTGGGCGAAATTGCCAGCCGCCTTCAGGAGGCCCGCCAGTAAGGACGGGCAAGGCTGAAATCAGGCGTTGCCTGCGGCCTTCAGGTTCATATTGGCAGTAAAGTCCAGCATACGGCGCAGGGGGCGCAAGGCATCCTCACGCAATGCATCGTCTACCAGCACTTCCTGGTCACCGGTTTCCAGGACATGCAGCAGGTTCTCGAGCCCGTTCATGGCCATCCAGGGGCAATGGGCACAGCTGCGGCAGGTAGCACCGTTTCCGGCAGTCGGAGCTTCAATCAAAGTCTTGTTCGGCGCCAGCTGCTGCATCTTGTAGAAGATACCGTTGTCGGTGGCGACAATGAACTCTTCATTCGGCAGGGTCTGCACCGCGTGAATCAGCTGGGACGTTGAACCCACCACATCCGCCATCTGCACCACGGCATCCGGTGATTCCGGGTGCACCAGCACGGCGGCATCCGGGTACAGGGCCTTGAGGTCTTCCAGGCCGCGGAACTTGAATTCCTCGTGCACAATGCAGGAGCCGTCCCACAGCAGCACATCGGCGCCCGTAGTCTTCTGCACGTAGTGGCCAAGGTGTTTGTCTGGCGCCCACAGGATTTTCTCGCCCCGGGCATCCAGGTGCTCAACAATAGCCTGGGCACAGCTGGAGGTAACCACCCAGTCTGCCCTCGCCTTCACGGCCGCCGAAGTATTGGCGTAGACCACCACGGTCCGGTCCGGATGCTGGTCGCAGAACTCGGAGAACTCGTCCGCCGGGCAGCCCACATCCAGCGAGCAGGTCGCCTCCAGGGTGGGCATAAGCACACGCTTTTCCGGGTTAAGGATCTTGGCGGTCTCGCCCATGAAGCGGACGCCTGCCACCACAACCGTAGACGCGGGATGCTGATTGCCAAAGCGGGCCATTTCCAGCGAGTCTGCCACACAGCCGCCGGTTTCCTCAGCCAGTCGCTGGATGTCCGGGTCTGTGTAGTAATGCGCAACCAGCACGGCATCCTTCGCCTTGAGGGCATCTTTGATGCGCGCCTCGAGGTCGGCCTTTTCACTGTCGCTCAAAGGCTTGGGCTCGGCCTGGTGGGCCAGGTGTTCCTGAACAAGGATACGGTCTTGCGCTCGTGTCATCGCTGGATCTCTGAAATACGTTTACCGCCAGAGTATATCACTTCCCCACCGCATTTCATCGGCCTGCAATATACCCGTGATAAAGCCCTGAGTGGCTGCCGGGGCTGATTGAAAGATGGTGGCCCGACAGGCAGCGAGTAGGGTGAGGCGTTACCGCCTCATCCCTCTCACAGAACCGTACATACGGGCCACGTATACGGCTCATGCCATTAACTTACCCCGAACTCGGGGACAGTGATGCCGGTTTTGACCTTCGCAAGATCCATCAAC